>CAZEYG010000409.1:0-2453 GCA_964516575.1 uncultured Defluviitaleaceae bacterium | reverse complement strand
CGTCCTCATCAAGCCTTACAAATGAAATATCCGGGAGAAATCTATGTGCCATCTACCAAAGTGTATAGAGGACTTCCTGATATTGAGTACCCTTTTCATGATAAAACTATTACGGTAACTAATTGCGGTCGTGTTTGTTTAAAGGGTAAGAAAATAAACTTAACAAGCGTTTTAGCGGGTCAAAACGTAGGTATTAAGGAGGTTGAAGATGATATTTGGTTAGTAAGTTTTATGGAGTATGATCTAGGTTATTTTGATGAGCAGACATGTAAATTGGAGCCCTTGCCTAATCCTTTTGGGCCTAAAGTGTTACCTATGTCTCCGATATAATTTGTAACCGATGTCTTCGGAATAGACCTCTAGAAAAGTGGCTCCCCGGAGAGGACTTGAACCTCCGACCTAATGATTAACAGTCATCCGCTCTGACCAACTGAGCTACCGGGGAATTGGGTCGAATTCTATATACTTTCTTTTTTACGGTCAAGGGTAATTTATCTTGTGTGTCAAACCAAAATAGAAATGTCCCCTTATTCCCCAATTTAAAAATGTCCCCTTTTGTTTAAAAAAATATAATTTTATTATTGAGCCTGTGGATATGTGGGCGAGAAGCTTATGAGTGTGGTCAAGCTGTGGGCAACTCGGGGTTTTGAGTTGTCCATAGTTTGTCCACACGTCCCGTAGGGCATAAGCTGGTCCGGAGGACTCGTCCACATATCCATAGGCTTTCCTCCAGGCTGCTTGTTTGTTATGTCGTAGCCAGCAAGTGATCTTTTGTTTGCTTTAACCAACCTGGATTAAATTTCCTCCAGGGCGACTCTGACTTTTCACGTACAGCTGGAATCATTGCTTCCTGTCGGAATGATGGTCTTGATGCTCTCTGAGCCTCCAGTGTTTGTTTGTCAGTAAAGCAATAGGGGATTTTCTTCCCTTGACTCCATAACGTGATTTTACCATTCAGATGCCTTTTTAAAGTGATTTTTTGCTTTGGCCTGACCTGATTGCTGTTGGTTTTTTGTATCTGGAGTAATTGGCTATCAAACCGAATAATCCAGTCATTATAAACCGTCCTGGTGTACTCCCAGCACATAATGTCATCTAGATTCTGCTCAGGCATCAGCGGTACATGAGCGTCTTCTATGCTTGCCGGGTCTTTCATAAACTTATTGTTTAAGCTGTCTATGAATCGTCCCTGAAGCAGTTTATTCGCGCCATCAATGGTTTGTATGCCCCTTAATCTGAGCTCCTTTACAAAGCGATCTTGATATACGCCGTGGTTGCGCTCTACTCGACCTTTGGCTTGCGGGGAGTAAGCTTTAATCACCTCAATTCCGAGCGCTTTGCAAGCCCTTGAAAAATGGGTCAACCATTCTGGCTCCACCAAGTCATCATCTGTATGGCGTAGTGATTTTGGTGAAATATACAAACTCTTTAAATCAACATAAATGGCCATTGGAATGCCATGCAATTTTATCCACCATTTTAATAATCGAAATGCGGCATTTGTTGTTTCTCCTGTGTCCAGTAATGCCAACGTCTTACCAGTCGCATCATCGATTAAATTCATTAGGCATTGCTTGGTTTCAATACCTGCAAACCATGCATGGATAGAGCCATCTAATTGCAATAGTTCTCCAAACCTTGAGCGTCTTGCTCGCCTTGAACGATGGGCTTTTCGTTGACGTTTAGGCTGCCAAAGCCCTGCTGCCTTCAACCATAATCGTAATGTTTCTGCATGTAATTGCAGTTTATCGTCCTCAAGGAGCTTTTCCGCGGCTAATGTTGGACCAAAATCCCAATATTTCTCCTCGTAGAGTGCTAATACTATCTTTTTCATTCCTTGCGGCTTTGCTCTCGCTGATTCTTTTCCTCGATTTTTATGAACCAAGCCAGCGTCGCCTTCCTTCAGATATCTATTGTACGCTCGTTTCGTCTGACGATATGATAAATACAGCCGCTTTGATGCATCCAGTCGCGTTATTTGTCCAAGCTTTACTAAATCAAAAATGCTTTTGCGTTGTAGCTCTTTTTTACTCATAATCAATTTGTCTCCCATTTCCTTGGACCTTCTTTTTGTTATCACTAACTTAAGAATAGACCAACGTTATGGGGGACATTTTTATTTTGGTATTAGGGGGACATTATCATTTTGGCGCGACAGTGATATCATACCGCTTGTTTTAAAATCTCTAGTTATCATGATTATCCTCGGCATTGAATCTTCTTGTGACGAAACCGGCTTAGCTATCTATGACACCTCACGAGGGCTGATAAGTCATGCCTTATTTTCTCAAACACAACTTCACGCGCCATTTGGTGGCGTAGTGCCCGAATTAGCCTCTAGAAACCATGTGGAGTCGCTGGTTCCGTTATTAGAACAGACTTTAGCCGAAGCACAACTCTCGCTTAAGCAACTGGATGCCATTGCTTATACGTCAGGACCAGGATTAATTGGT
>CAZEYG010000408.1:0-2464 GCA_964516575.1 uncultured Defluviitaleaceae bacterium | reverse complement strand
TCGCATTTTCTATCCTCAGTAATCACGGCTTTAACCTCCAAAATCAGGCTTAATGCGGCGTCGGGTCTAAAACTCAAGCGGCTATACTGCCTGCATAAACTTATTACAGACAGTATAGCTTATAATGCAGAACAAAACAATTAAAATCTAAAATAATTATTTGCCAATTATCATTATTTGCCAAGCATACCCATTAAGGAGGACATCTGATTGTCGGATTTTATCATTGCTTTTTCCATTTGAGCGAACATGCTATAGTAGTAGTTTTCTTTATCAGCTAGATAAGCAAGCATATCCTGCATTTGGTCGGCTTGTTTTTTAAGCTCCTTATATATTGAGTTAGTCATTTCGGAGGCGGTACCTTTCATGCCGGCCTTTTCCTCAATCTTGCCACCGTTTCCAACGACCATGCTTATAATGTCGTTTACTCTTTCGGCAATACCTTCGTCTTTAAGGCGCTGCTCGGTTCTTGCGGCGTATTTCGGGTCGTTGCTAAAGGGCACGTCGGCGCTTTTGAC
The DNA here is from genome assembly GCA_964516575.1 of uncultured Defluviitaleaceae bacterium. Taxonomy (GTDB): domain Bacteria; phylum Bacillota; class Clostridia; order Lachnospirales; family WRBF01; genus CAZEYG01. The sequence goes on along the minus strand of CAZEYG010000408.1, from coordinate 1,946 downwards.
AAACAACTGGGTTACGTCTTCGTAACGTTCGTCAAGAGCTTTTTTGAGTTTTCTTTCGTCTATAACTAGCTTGCCTTTGTTATTATAAGCGCCGGTTGTTATGCCGATTTCGTAAAGGCTGATTTTTTTGCCGTCACCTAAATCAACAGGCTGGTAAAGCATGGTACGCATTTTTCTTGTCATATCTTCAAAGATTGAATCCCCTTGAAGAAGGCCTTTTTTTGCGTTTTTCTCCCAATCCTCAATATCGCTTTCGGTCATTTGACGCTTTTGGTCGGAAGTCAGAGGCATATAGTATTCGCCTTTATATTTCGGGCGTCTTTCGGATAACATCGAGTTTACTTCGTCTAACATTTTGTTATAACCCTCGACAAAATCCTTAATTGATTTAAAGGCGGCCTCCGTATCTTTTTTGACTTCGATTGTTATGCCGTCGTCGTTTACTGCGTTTAGCTTTAAGGTTAACTTATAGTCGTCTATTTGGGCTGTATTTGAGGCGGACAAATAGGTGTTGCCGTTGATGTTAAGGATTGCGTCTTTGGCGGAAACTGTTGGGATTGTAAAGCCAAAGCCTTTTGTTAAGATAGAGTTTTCGTCAAAGTCGATAGCGTTTTGGAAGCCTGTTTCTTTGGATTCCAGCTTAAATACGCCGTTTGTGTACTTCATTGTAACGCCGGGAGCGGCGGTACTTATAAAGGACATAGCGTCATCAATTGTCATGTTTTTGTTAATTCTTAATGTTTTGCCGTTAATTGTTACGCTAAGGTTGCCGCTGGAATCTAATAAACCTTCTCTTTCGATAACGTCCTTAAAGGCATCGCCGATTTTTTGGGTTAGAATGTTATTGTTCATGCCGGATTTAAGGCCTAACATATCAAGCTGGGAAGCAGCGCCTAAAGTAAATTCCTGGCCGCCGTAACCTAAAAACTCCATTGCGCCGGGGTTAGCCTCGTCGTCCATGACTACGTATTTATCGTTTTCATAAGAGCCGTCGGCTTTCTTAAAGATTATTTTGCCTTCTGAAACTTCGGCGCGAAGGTCGGGGAAAAGCGCAGCGTCAAGAGCAGCGTTGATGTTTGCAACGGTTTCGTTGATGTCTGCGCCGGCTGCAAAGGAGACGGTTTCAAAGCCGTCCATATTATATTTTACCTTTATATTATATAAAGTATTCGGGTCAAAGCCGTCTGTGTCATATTTTACATCAAAGGCGCCTATAACTGACTGGCTTGGCTGGGAGTCGTAGATTGCTAAGTTGTTGCCGGGGATAGCTTCAAGTATTAAACCGCCGTCCGTATTAAACAAAGCGGTAACTCTTTGGGCTGTGCCGTTTTTGCCGACGGCGGTAATAAGCTTTTGGTTAAGCAGGTCAAGATACTCTGTGTTTCTATCACCTGGGGCCATGTTTTGGATAGTTGCTATTTCGTTGTCGGTAAATGTAATTGTTTTGGTTGAGCCGTTGTATGACAAATAAAAGGTTCCGCCGGCTTTTATGTTCATAACGTCGAAGGGAGTGCCCTTTATGTCTGTCGGGATAGTGGCTGTGCCTTCGTATATATCCTTTGTTGCAAGCTGGGAAACCGTGACGTTGTATTTACCGGCGGGAGTTTCTCTTGATGAAACAACCTCTACGTCAGAGGAGCTTGAGGAGCTTGAAGAGCCGGATATTGTATTAATGCTTTTTGCAAAGGTTGAGGAAAGTCTTATGCTGTTTTCTTTTGTAAGGCTTAGATAATCTTTTTGGAATGTTAAGAGCTTATCGGCTTGGCCTCTATAGGCTTCCTGTCTCCAGCCTAAGAGCATGTTTTTTTGGAACAGCCGGTCATATTTCATGCTTTCCGCACGCATGAGTTTTGTAACCATGCTTTCAACGTCCATGCCGGAAAGACCTGTCATTCTTGTAACGTTTGAGTACATTTGGAACTACCTCCTTAAAAATCTTGGGTTTA
>CAZEYG010000407.1:0-2473 GCA_964516575.1 uncultured Defluviitaleaceae bacterium | reverse complement strand
ATTGCCTATTGAAAATAAATTAATGGTAAGGTATACTTCCTATTGTCATAAAATTATGAGGAGCGATGTTTGTGTGCGGGATTATCGGTTATGTAGGCGAAAAAGACGCTGTGCCGTTAATATTAAACGGACTTAAAAAGCTGGAGTACAGAGGTTATGATTCGGCAGGCCTAGCGGTATATTCAGAGGACGAAATAACAGTTGTTAAAAGAAAGGGAAGGATAGAGGTTTTAAAAGACGCTGTAGAATCAGGCACTCTTTACGGCAGCGCCGGCATAGGTCATACCCGCTGGGCCACACATGGGGAGCCATCCAACGAAAACTCTCATCCCCATGTCGGCGAAAAAAAGAAAATTGTCATTGTTCATAACGGTATAATAGAAAACTATAAATTACTTAAGCAACATCTGGAAAAGAAAGGCATACGGTTTACGTCTGAAACAGACAGCGAAATTGTGGCTCAGCTGGCAGAATATTATTACGACGGAGACATTATTGACACGGTCATTAAGGTAACAAACGCTATTGAAGGCTCTTATGCCCTTGGCATAATGTGTACTGAACATCCAAACAAAATTGTTGCGGTTAAAAAGGACAGTCCACTTATTGTAGGCATAAACGGCGGAGGTTGCTTTATAGCTTCTGATGTTCCGGCAATATTGGAACATACCCGGGATGTTTATTATATGGAGGACAAGGAAATAGCGCTTCTTGACGGCGAAAGCGTCTCCTTTTATAACAGAGATAAGGAGCCGATTGAAAAAGAGCTTGTCAAAATAACCTGGGACATGCAAAGCGCCGAAAAAGGCGGATACGAGCATTTCATGTTTAAGGAAATAATGGAGCAGCCGAAGATTATTGAAAGTACTGTTTCTTCGTTCATAAAAGAGGGCAAACTGTCTTTTGAAAAGGAAATTAATATAAGCAAATATAATAAAATATTAATAACCGCCTGCGGTTCTGCTTATAACGCCGGAATGGTAGGAAAATATGTTTTTGAACAGCTTGCCCGTATTCCGGTTGAGGTAGATTTAGCAAGCGAGTTCAGATACAGAGACGCAATAATAGATGATAAAACCCTTATAATAGTAATAAGCCAATCCGGCGAAACGGCAGATACTATAGCCGCAATGCGTGAAGCAAAAAGGAAAGGTGCAACGGTTGTTGCTATTGCTAATGTAATAGGCAGCACTATAGCAAAGGAAGCGGACAATACGCTATATACTCTTGCCGGCCCTGAAATAGCCGTTGCAACAACAAAAGCATTTAGCGCACAACTTGCAGTTCTTTACTTGCTTGGTATTTATTTTGCGGAGCAGCTTGGCAAAATTAATGAAACCGAGACTAAGGCTCTGCTTAATGAATTAAAGAAACTTCCTGAAAAAATTAATATTATTTTGCAGCAAACAGATAAAATCCAGCAATACGCTGCCTCTACCTTCAACAGCAAAAGCATATTCTATATCGGAAGAAATATCGATTACGCTATTGCCCTTGAAGGCTCTTTGAAATTGAAGGAAATATCTTATATTCATTCGGAGGCCTATGCCGGAGGAGAGCTAAAACACGGCACAATCTCTCTTATTGAGGAGGGTACTCTTGTTGTGGCTGTCTGCTGCTGCCTGCGGCTTTTTGAGAAAACCTGGAGTAATATTGAACAAGTTGTTAGTCGTGGGGCTAACGTACTGTTTATTACCGACAAGAAAGAGTCAATAGAAGCCGGAGCTGCCTTTAATGAAAAACTTTTTGAAATAAAAATGCCCAAAACTAATGAGTTGTTTTCGCCTTCCATCTCGGTTATTGTATTACAGCTTTTCAGCTACTATATAGCGGCAAACAAAGGCTGTGATATTGACAAGCCAAGAAATTTAGCAAAAAGCGTTACGGTCGAATAAGGCTGTATCTAAAAACTTTAGAAATAAGTACCGTATTCCGGCGCTTTTATTACCCCGGCAGTGAAAAATATCATTTTTCACTGCCTCCCCTTTGGCAGGGCATTGCGGCTCCTAAGGGGTTACGTCAAATAACCACTGACCGGCATCATAAAAATATGTTGTAATTTTGAGATCTTTATGTTATTCTTAATATTGTCACTAGAAAACTTACTTCATAGATTAACTGTTAATACACAAAGCATATTTATGCAGGGCACGATTGGCGAAAGCCAACTCACGCAAAGCTAAGGGCCTTCTTCTTATGGAAATGGCAGCTTGCTACCATATTAATATGTTATTTTTTTTGAGGTAGTTTTTCTTTATATTTAATAGTATTTGATATTTATTTGCATTTGAGGCTTTTAACTTTTGAAAGAAAGGAATAGCTCAATGGATAAACTTTTTATTAGCTGTATTTTTCTTTTAATAATGTTTTTATGTTATTGTTATATTATTTTTGAACTTGCAGATACCTATTTGGAAGAGCCGAGGCTTAAAAAGATATATAGAATACCAGTTGGTTTATTTAATATAGCTGT
>CAZEYG010000406.1:0-2475 GCA_964516575.1 uncultured Defluviitaleaceae bacterium | reverse complement strand
CCCCTACTACACCAACCAAAGCCTCAGAGGCTGAACCGTCATTGTAGCCGGAATTTTTATTAACGCCGTCGTTAACACCTTTTATATACCCTGCAACAGTACTTACCCCCCCGTCTCTTATCCTTCTAATCATGAAGTTTTCAGAGTCTCCAACGAGTATGTCGCCTTTACTTACGGCTAAACCCAGCGGATTAAAGAACAGTGCGTTTAATGATGAGCCGTCCAAATAACCGGCGTTACCCTTGCCAGCAAAACGGCTGGAATTTCCGTTTTCTATAAGCCCGGATGTAAGAGAGGCATAAAACATTTGAGCTCCTTGGGCTCTTGTTATGCTGCTTTTAGGGTTAAACTTATTTTCGCTTCCGACAAAAATCTTTGCGTTGGTTAAAGCCGAAACGTATTCCTTTGCATATTCCGATATGTTATCCCCGTCATCATAAGTAATTGGCTTATTACTTTTTTGGTTAAGTATTCTTCCTAATATAGTAGCTACCTGCTCCCTGGATATTTCTGCTTGAGCATTTGCCATTAAGCCTTCATCAGTTTCAACACCTGCCATAATATTAAGGTTATACGCTGCCGTGACAGCGTTTTGCAGGCTCTTAGACAGCCCGTTAATATCCTTAAACGGCGCCTTTGGATAAATAGCGTCTTGAATTTTGCTTTTAGGCAGAAGACTTAAAAGCAGTAAAGTACACTCACCTCGGGAAAGAGGCTTATCGGGGTTAAAGCCGTCTGCAAGAAATGAGGAATCAAATCCGTCAAAAACGCCTTTTTCATAAAGAGTATTTACAACCCCTGCGCTCCAATGGGCAGAATCAATTAATTCGCCTGCACCGGCCGTATATACCGGATAACTGAGAAAAACAAGACAAAGCAGTAAGGATATTAATTTTTTACTAGTGTTCTTTTTGTAGGTCACTTAAAATCCTCCTTTTTTTATTTTTAAAACTAGATATTAAAGCCGCAATTAAATATGGCATTAATTTTGCCGACCCGGGTAATATTAGCATAAGCCGTCAAGCTGATAAACCATAAGCCTTTCGTCCTTACCTTTCAAAGAAATGGCACCTATTTCAGTCACGCTGATTCTATCCTTTAAGGCGTTATACACGTTTTCGCTTATTAAAATCTGGCCGGGTTTTGCGTTGCTTTCCAGCCTTGCGGCCGTATTTACAGTATCACCTATAGCCGTATAATCCATTCTGGATTCAGAGCCGATATTTCCGACTATCGCTTCTCCGCAGTTTATTCCAATACCAAAAGCCACCTTAACGCCGCACTTATCTAAAATCTTTTTTTCCAGCGGTTTTGCGCCCTCACGCATCATAAGAGCTGTTTTTACCGCCTGCATAATATAGTCGTCAAGAGGAAGGGGCGCATTGTAAAATGCCATTGTGGCGTCTCCGATAAATTTATCCAGCGTGCCGTTGTTTTTAAAAATACAGGAGCTAGTTAATGATAAATATTCATTTAAAATTTCAACTACCTGCTTTGGTGTGTTTTTTTCCGACATTGGTGTGAAGCCCCTGACATCCACAAACAAAACGGCAACATGCTTTAACTCACCTCCCAGCTCAAGGGCATTTTTGTCCTTCAGCAGCTCATCAACCACCTCAGGCGCAACATATTTGCCGAAAATGCTTGTTATACGCATTCTTTCCAGCGCTTCAAGTATATATTTGTATACCAGTGTTGTCAGATACAATAAAACTCCTAACAAAATAAACCTGGTAAAGTTTATTAAAATACCGCTTTTGGCAAATAACGTAAGGCTTGAATAAATAATGATGACGCTATAGGCCAAAAGAATGAAAAAGGATTTACCTGGGGACAACCTTGCAAAAACAGCATAGAGTAATAACCCGGCTAAAGCCAGCAAAGCCATATAAACAAGCTGCCTAGGTTCGTATATAAAGTTTTCTTCCAAAAGCGCCTGCAATATATTGGCATGAACCTCAACACCGTACATTGTAGCCGATCGGCTGTTTGAGGTATAAAATTTATCCTCAAAGCTGGCGGCATAAGGGCCGATTATTACGGCTGCACCGTCAAAAACCTCCGCCGGAATTTCCCCGGTTAAAACCTTTGAAAGCGACATGCCGCCTTTTGCATTACCGTAATAAGCATAAGGCCTTGCTGAAAAATTTATAAGAAACTGCCGGAGTGCATTAAGGGGGGGTGTTTTCCCCGGCAGTTCTATGCCATGAAATTGTGCATATTCTTTTAGGATTTCATAAGCAAAGCTGTTGTATTGTTGGCCGTCCTTTTCAACTGAATACAGAGCCTTCCTGATAATATTGTCCTGCTGGTCGGGTATGACATTCACAAAACCGTTTTTTGAAACGGCTTCAAATCGTTCTATAGGTTTGATTATTGTACCCGGCACAAACTGCTTTTGGACTCCGTATGTAACCTTTTCCTTTGCTTCGGTTTCCTGGCTTATGCTGTCGACGCTTGTCGTAAATCTTATCT
>CAZEYG010000405.1:0-2480 GCA_964516575.1 uncultured Defluviitaleaceae bacterium | reverse complement strand
GGGCTCCGACTAAAAGTTACGAAAGTAAGTTTTAGTCGGTGGGGTAATATTGCGGTGACAATTAAATCTTACACCTGTTTTGTCACCCCAAGCCCCTTTTAAGGGGCTCCGACTAAAAGTTACGAAAGTAAGTTTTAGTCGGTGGGGTAATATTGCGGTGACAATTAAATCTTACAACAGTAAATTTTAGTAGGTGGGATAACTAACAAACAAGAGGTGATAGTATGAATTTATCCGAAATAAGCGCTCAAATTAAAAACAAGCGTGAAGAAATTATTAACAGCATGATAGAGTTAAGCTCTGTCCCGTCGGTAAACCCTAAGAACAACGGCACAGGCGAATACCAGCGGGCTAAATGGATTATGACCTTTTTGGAAAAAAACAATATCCACTATGAGGTTATTGAGGTGCCCGACGAAAGTGTTAAAGAAGGCGTACGGCTGAATGTAATCGTAAGGCTTAAGGGATCTTCGGAACCTGACAAGACTCTGTGGATTATATCCCATATAGATACTGTTTCGCCCGGTGATTTAAGCGTTTGGGATACTGACCCATTTAAACCCATATACAAAGACGGCAAGATATACGGCTTAGGGGTTGAGGACAACAGCCAGGCCGTAATATCCAGCATGTTCACCCTTTTGTATTTCACCCAAAATAATATTACTCCAAACGTAAATCTTGGCGTGATTTTTTCGTCTGATGAAGAAACAGGCAGCGATTTTGGTTTGAAAGCCCTTATTGACCGAAATATTTTCAGTGATAAAGACGAGGCTATTGTTCCTGACGCCGGAAGCTCTGACGGTACATTTATTGAAATAGCCGAAAAATCTATCGCTTGGCTTAAATTTACGGTTATCGGCAAGCAATGCCACGCCTCTATGCCCCAGCTTGGTATAAACGCCTCATATATCGGCGCAAAACTGGCTGTTGAGCTTGTTGAAACCTTGGCTGATAAATATAACCAAACCAACGATATCTTTGCCCCACCCTCCTCTACCTTCCAACTGACGCAGAAATTTGCAAACGTTGAAAGCCCAAACATTATGCCGGGTTCGGACAGCTTTGTTATTGATATGCGTATTCTGCCGAGTTATACTATAAATGAAATTTTAGAAACAGTTAACGAAATAACCGGATACTACGAAAAGAAATACAACGTACAAATAAGCAAGGAATTTTTGCAAAGGGTTGACGCTCCTAAGCCAACAAACAGCGACGCAACTGTTGTTAAAAACCTGATAACTTCCCTTGGTGAAATGGGTGTTTCAGCAAGCTGCGGTGGCATCGGCGGCGGAACGTGCGCTGCTATTGTTAGGGAAATAGGTATGCCGGCCGTTGTTTGGTCGACTGTAGAGGATATGGCGCATCAGCCAAACGAATACACTGTTGTTGACAATATTATAAGCGATACAATCGCTTTTATCAGTACCGTATTGAAATATTGCGGCGGCAATTAAATCTTACAACTAATTTGCCGCCGCAACCCCCTCTTAAGGGGGTCAATTGAATATTGCTTGCAATATTCAATTGGGGGGTTAATATTAAAGTCTAGCGAAAGGTGATGTCAGAATGAGTGAAAGTATGTATGCCCTTGTAAAAAGCAAAGCAGAAAGAGGAATTTGGCTTGAAAAAGTACCAGTCCCTAAAGTCGGGATAAACGATGTTAAGATTAAGATTCTAAAAACCTCTATTTGCGGCACAGACGTCCATATATACAACTGGGACGATTGGTCTAAAAAACATGTACCCGTTCCCCTAACTATCGGTCATGAGTTTGTAGGGGAGGTAGTCGAGGTTGGTCAAAACGCAGACGGCTTTTTCGTTGGAGAGCTTGTTTCAGGCGAGGGCCATTTGGTATGCGGTAAATGCCGTAACTGCCTAGCCGGCAGAAGACATCTTTGTAAGGACACAAGAGGTGTCGGCGTTAACTATCCAGGCGCTTTTGCCGAATATTTGGTTATTCCGTATACAAACGTCTGGAAATGCTCCGATAAAATACCATTGGAGCTTTTCTCCTGCTTTGATCCCCTTGGTAACGCCGCTCATACGGCATTATCCTTCGACCTTGTAGGCGAGGACGTGCTCATAACCGGTGCCGGCCCAATAGGTATGATGGCCGCCGCTATTTGCCGTCATGTTGGCGCAAGGCACGTTGTTATAACAGACGTAAACGACTATCGCCTTGAGCTTGCTAAAAAAATGGGCGCTACCGTAACAGTTAATGTTAAGGAAAAAACTCTGCAAAGCGTTATGGACGAAATAGGCATGAAGGAAGGTTTTGACGTTGGCCTTGAAATGAGCGGAAACGCCAAGGCGTTTAGCGATATGGTTGATGTTATGTATCATGGCGGTAAAATCGCAATGCTTGGCATACCGAGCAGCGACGTTAAAATCGACTGGGACAAGGTTGTTTTTAACGGACTGATTATTAAAGGCATTTACGGACGTGAAATGTATGAAACATGGTATAAGATGAC
>CAZEYG010000404.1:0-2481 GCA_964516575.1 uncultured Defluviitaleaceae bacterium | reverse complement strand
AACCGGTGTGCAACTTGCCACATCCTTTGTTTTTTCATTTCAGTTTATCATTAGTTGGCAAAATAGTAAAGATGTAGTTGTTGAGATAAATCAACTGTATTACTTATTTTTTGAATAAAGGTAATTAAACTTCACCGCATGAGCCATTTCGTCAGACATAAGCTCGAATATGATATCCCTGAACTGTACATTCATAAACGCAAAGTAGAGCTTACGATAAAATTCATTTCCACCTAACTCGCCAAATATACTTTTTTCATACTCAGCCAAAAGGTCACGGCCTATTGGCTTAACCTCGGCTTCAATTTTTGGCTTTCTGCCCGTTAGCTTATAATATATGTCAGACAAAAGCATGAAGTGTTTTTGTTCGTCCATCTGAATATCCCGGATTATATCCTTATCCTCCTGAGAACGTGCCATGTTCATCAGCTTACCGTAATATACAAAATCCTTTTGTTCGTCTGTTAAGGCTTCAATTAAAAGGTCAAGAATTTTTCTATCCGGCTGGGGCCTTTTACTTTCCGGCCCTTCAGCAGCCTTATGGATTTTATTATTCATTCCTTCTGTCGTATTATTATATGAATACATTTTTTTACCTCCCAGCACATAGTTATAATATCTATATGCAGAAGGGCATGAATAATGAACTTGTTTATTTAGTTTACCTTTTTTGCCGATAGATATATAATAAGGAAAAACATTGATTTCCGCCGTAAGAGAAAAGGTGAGTAAAAATGATAATTAATACGGATTATAACAAGCCGGGGGACGTTTCCGGCAGCAACACTCTAAACCAACAGCCGGCGCAAAAGGCCTCTGTGCAAGAAGAGCCTAAAACCGACCAGCCGCAAAAAACTGTTGAAACGGTAGACCTTGAAAAGGTTATCTCCAAAATGCTTATGGAAAGCGGAATAAAGGATACACCCGAAAACATTAAGCTGGCGCAAATGCTTATAGACAGCAGGCTTCCCTTGACTTCTGAAATGCTTTTAAGGCTTAACCAAGCGGTTAAGCTGCTTGGGTTAGGTAATGAAGACAAAGCACTGTTCCTTGTAGCCAATGAGATTAGGGCAAACGCAGCTAATGTTGATATGCTGAACAGCTATATTTCAGGTGATACTAAAATAACCGCTCAAATAACAAGCCTTGTTGAAGGCATAATTTCTATGCCCGACAACAACTTAAAGGAAATGATAATAAACATAATTCTAGGCGGCGAAGCCAGTACAAATCAAGGGACTCAACCTGTTCCTACTACACTGGTTAATCCTCCTGATAATCAAGGAAACAATGGCGCTCAAGAGCTTTTAAAGGAGATAAGCGCCCTACCATATCCCAACGCCGAAAACCTCGCTAATGTCTTAGTTAAGGCAGAAGCTCTTGTTAAGGAGGTTTCTTTGAATAATACGCCTGTATCCCTATTACATGAGGAAGGGTTAAAGTACCCGGCAAACAGCATAGAACATGAGCTTTTTAGACTTCTACATGACGTGGCTTATAACAAGGACGTTATCCAAAACAACGTAACCGCCAAAAGCCAAGCCCTTGCAGAGGATGTTTTAAAGCTAATAAACGAGCAAGGACTTACGCCGGAAAATATAAAGCAATCGTTTGCCGAAAAAGGCGTTGAAATAACCTTAGAACAAGCTAAACAGCTAATTACGTCGGATAACGGCAAGCAAGCCGCTTTTATAAAGGAGCTTGCCGCTGATAATACTGTTAAGGATATTTTAAATGACATGCTCCGTAAACCGGAGTTAACAAAACCTGAAACCGGTGATACGGCAAAGCTCTTTACCAACACCGCCGTAGAAGCCGCCGTTAAGGAGCTTGTTAAGCAAGGTCTTTTTGGAGACGGCTTGTTTGACGGGAAGCAATCGGCTTTTGCCAAAAGTCAATTAGAAAATTCCGACGACATGACACCAAATATAACAAGAGCTTTGCTTAAAAAACTTACCTTCAACCCCGAAGGCACAACAGGAAAACAGCTTGACGAATTCTTTAACGAGCTGGCAAAAACGTTAGAAAACGTAAAATCCGCTCTTTCGTCTAAAGGTGAATCAGCGGAAGTATCAAAGGTTTTAAAGGATATTAACGCTATAAATCAAAACCTGGAATTTGTTTCACATATAAAAAATAATTTGTTTATGCAGATCCCGCTGCAAATAAACGAGCATATTACAAACGGCGAGCTTTTTATATTCAAGGACAGGCGTAAAAAGAAAGGGCCCAGTGACGCCGTAAGTGCACTTATTGCCCTCGATACTATGGCGCTGGGACGGTTTGAATCTTATATTCAAAAAAGCAACCGAGCCGTAAATATACAATTCCGGACAGAAAGTCAGAAAGTCGAAAGCCTAGTTCGTGACCATCTGGCTAAGCTAAACAACGCCCTTAAATCCTTTGGTTATACGCTGGAAGGTTATTCCTTTGTTCATAATACCGAAGCGTTTACTATCACCGCCTTGCAGTCAACCGATG
>CAZEYG010000403.1:0-2481 GCA_964516575.1 uncultured Defluviitaleaceae bacterium | reverse complement strand
TGTTCTATACCCGGCCTAAAGCAAACAGGAGTCAGAGTTGAAAAAATCAATTCAGCGGAATAACTAGAGACGGAAGGAGGAAGCTAAATGAAAAATGTATTAATTAATGGGCAAAAGCTGTCTACTCATAAAGACCAAACTATACTTGAGTTATGCAAGGAAAACAACATTTTTGTTCCAAGCCTGTGCTTTATGAAGGGCTTATTAGCTACGGCAAGCTGTAAACTTTGTGTTGTTGAAATAGAAGGGTTTGAAAGCCCGGTTAGCGCCTGCGAAACAACTGTTTCGGACGGAATGATAATAAAAACCGAGTCGGAGCTTTTAAACAACATTCGCCGGTATTCGCTGGAAAAAATAATGAAGAGGCATCCTAATGATTGCCTGACTTGTGAAAAATCCGCCGGGCGCTGCGAGCTGCAAGAGCTTACTTATATTTACGGCGTTAATCCAAAGGAGCGGACGCTGCGACAAAAACCTATTGATAAAAGCAGCGCTTCAATCGTTAGAAATATGGACAAGTGTATTGGCTGCGAACGGTGTGTAAAGGTTTGCCGGGATATTCAAAAAATAGGTGTGTTTGAAATATTTAAGTCTGAAGATGAAGCTTATGCCGTAACCAAAAACGGCATGGATATGGATAAAACCTTATGTATAAACTGCGGCCAATGCGTTAAAGCCTGCCCTGTAGCCGCTCTTACCGAGAAAGTGGATACTCACAAGGTACTTAAAGCGATAAACGACCCGTCCAAACATGTCGTATTTCAAATGGCTCCGGCTATTCAAAATATAATCGGAGAAGAATTTGGCCTTAAACCCGGTGTTGATACTACAAATAAAATAGCTGCTGCCATGAAACTTGCCGGTGGGAAGGCCTTTACTACTGATTTTGCAGCCGATGTTACGATTATGGAGGAAGGCACAGAGCTGATTCAAAGGCTGGAAAACAACGGTGTGCTGCCGATGATTACATCTTGCTGCCCAGGTTGGGTAAAATTTATTGAAATGAATTATCCGGCGCTTTTGTCCCATTTATCCTCAGCAAAATCACCGCAGCAAATGTTTGGTTCTCTTGTTAAGAGCTATTATGCTGAAAAATCGGGTTTTGAGCCTAATGATATATATCATGTTTCAATTATGCCGTGTACAGCGAAGAAATTTGAGATTAAACGTGAAGAAATGGAAGGTTCTGTTGACTCCGTATTAACTGCAAGAGAAGCTGCGAATTTATTTAAGCTGCTGGGTATTGATATCGCTAATATTAAACCTGAAGATTTTGACAACCTTATGGGAACAGGCACAGGTGCAGGACGTATTTTCGCAAACACCGGCGGCGTTATGGAGGCCGCTCTTAGGTCGGTTATCAGCCTTTTAACAGGAAAAGCGCCGGAGTTCTTTGAGTTTGAATCCGTCAGAGGTTTTGAGGCAATAAAGACAGCCAAGCTCGCAATAGGTAATAACACTATTAAGGTTTGTGTCGTAAACGGAATTGGTAACGTCAAGCCTGTTTTGGATGAAATTGCCGCCGGAAAATCAACCTACCATTTTATTGAGGTTATGGCATGTCCCGGAGGGTGCATAAATGGGGGCGGAGCGCCTATAAGACCGGCGGATTTGTCTACACGTATGGCTGGAGTTTATAATAGTGACATGAAAAGTTCTGTACGTTTGTCCCACGAAAATCCCGAGCTAAAAATGCTCTACAAGGATTTTTTGGGTGAACCTTGCGGTGAAAAAGCGCATCATTTGCTGCATACTCATTACTGTGACCGCTCTAAAGATTGAAAGGAATTATTTTATTGAATTCAACTGACAAAAGCTGCTTTGATGACGCCGCCTTTGCTGTGCTTGCCGGCGGCAAAAGCGGCCGTATGGGCAAAAGCAAGGCAAACCTTACATTAACAAGCGGCCAAACATTTTTAGACGTTTTGCTTGAAAAGGCAAAACGTCTTGGCTTTAATAAAATATATGTTTCCGGCCACTGCAATAAAGAAACTGATATTGTTTGTGTAAATGATATATTACCTGACCGGGGGCCTCTTGGCGGCATTTATTCGGTTTTAAAGCACTGCGATAAAGACATGTGTTTTATAATCAGTGTTGACATGCCTTTAATCGAACCGAATACTATTTGGGGTATCCTTAAGGCTCATAAATCATCCGGCAACAAAGTAACCTTACTTCGTCATAACAATAAAACCGAACCGATTGTCGGCGTTTATAATAGAGATGTATGGCAATGTATTGAACCCGTTATTAAGGACGGAGGCGCGCCTGTTTTTCGTGCGCTTGATGTTACAGGTTACGGCTGTTATGAGTTTAACGGAAACCCTCGCTCAATCACAAACATTAACACAATGTCTGATTATATAAACATGTTAAGAAAAAACACATACTAACTGCCGCCAAAGCTACCATAAACGCATACATGTTCCAGTAAATTTTTCATAATCAATGACAAAAACCTGTATGCCGGCAACATAC
>CAZEYG010000402.1:0-2482 GCA_964516575.1 uncultured Defluviitaleaceae bacterium | reverse complement strand
GAGTAAGACATCACCATAGCTGTTTTGGCATAATAAATAAATTGAACCTTTGTCGTCCAAAGAAACGGTATAATTTTCTCTTGCGCCGGAAAGTAGTACGGAATCTTTATACCATCTGTTGTTTTCATATATTCTGTAGATTAAGCCCTTTTCTTTCAAATGATAGAAGCAAAGTAGTTTGTCGCTACCAAGCCGGACAATATAATTATTTTCCATATTTCCACCTCTTAACAAAATGTAAATGTAATAAGCAGTTTGATAATTAGAGACTATTTTATAGGTACATTACATTTTATTACGGCGGTGGTTAAATATGTCATGTAATACTATAACATAGGCGCTTTTAAAATAAAAGTTGTAAACATGCCGTATATATTGACTTTTAAGGCCAATTATTATAAAGTTAAAGTATTAAAGGTTAGCCATATGTATTAGAGGTGATATGGAGTTGGAAAACGAAGAATTCTTACAGGATTTTATTGACGAGTCAAAGGCTCATATAGATAAAATTGAAAGTGCTTTTCTTGATACGGAAAGTTTTAGAAAAAGCCCCGAAATGATAAACGATGTTTTCCGGGCGATCCATAGCATAAAAGGTACGGCTGGTTTTTTTCAGCTTAATACAATTGTTTCCCTTTCCCATGCAATGGAAAATGTACTAGGTATGTTAAGAGCCAAAACCCTCTCGTTTACAGAGGAGGTTTTAGATTGCCTTTTAAGCTGTAACGATGTTTTGAAAAAGATGATATTTGAAGTAGAGAATAGCGATAATACAGACATTTCAGATAACTTAAAACAAATTGATAATATACTCGAAAAAAAAGGTCAGCCGGAAGAAACAGATGATAAAATCGGGCAAAAGCAGGCACAAGAAGTATCGGCTACTTCAATGCAAGAAACTAAATTAATCTCTAACAACCCTCTAAAGGAGCCTGACAGTGACTCGAAAACTCAGGAAACAAAGGGGCTTCATGTTTACAACAAGGTGATTCCCCTTAACGGAACTTCAGCTTCAATGCAAATTGATGCAAGGTTTCACGGCACGCTTGACAGGCTTGTTAAAAGAGGTCACAAGATATTTAAGCTTGTTATTCCTTATGATAAAAACCTGCCGGTATATTATAAAAACATTGAGCGCTTGTTTGACGAGCTTAGGCAAATAGGCGAGATTATAGACGTTTTTACCGACCAGGACGGCATAAACAGCCTAGCCAGTATTGTTCAGCTAACCGCAGAACACGACGGCGAAAGCCAGATTCGTATAGAAATGCTTGTTACAAGCGTTTTGGAGTATTCATTGTTTTGTGAATCAACAATGCTGCCCCAGTCTGCCGTTATTAACATAAAACCGGAGTCCTTTATAAAAAAGCAAAAAGCAAGCGTAATAAAGAAGGACGACTTACCTATTAATATCGGCAAACATGAAGAAAGTATTAGGGTGAACGTAAAGCTCCTTGAAAATCTTATGGCCTTGTCAGGCGAAATGGTTTTAGCAAGAAACCAGCTTCTAACTGCTTATAATTCAAAAAACACAGAGCCGTCTGTTATGACCAGGATTTTACAAAGCGTTGATTCGTTAACAAGCAAAATCCAAGAGGAAATAATGTTAACCCGTATGCAGCCTATTGGTAATATATTTAATAAATTTCCAAGGGTTATTAGGGAAATATCTAAATCAATAAACAAGGAAATCGGCTTGTATATAGAGGGCAAGGACATTGAGCTTGATAAAACCATGATAGAAAGCCTTTCGGACCCTATTATTCATTTGGTTCGGAATTCTGCAGACCACGGCATTGAGGAAAGGGAAGCAAGAGAAAAAGCAGGCAAGCCGGAAAAAGGCTCAATAACTTTAAAAGCCTATTACAAGAGTGGCCTTGTGGCTATTGAAGTTTCAGACGACGGCGCCGGTATAGACGTTAACGAAATTAAAAGCAGGGCAGTAAGCAAAGGGATTATAACAGAAGAACAGGCCGAGAGCTTAAACGAAAGCGAAGCTCATAAGCTGATTTTTACGCCGGGTTTTTCAACTGCAAAGGCTTTGTCAGATATTTCGGGCAGAGGCGTAGGAATGGACGTGGTAAAAAGCAATGTAGAGAAGTTGGGGGGAACTGTTGAAGTTTCTTCTGTTAAAGGTGTCGGTACAACTATTACGCTGCTTCTGCCTCGAACACTTGCCATCATGAAATCTCTTATTGTTGGCTTAGGTTGTCATCGTTTTGCGATACCACAAGCTAGTATCGTAAGCGTTATCAGCCTTAAGGAAAGTGAGCTTGCTACGAAGCTTGAGCGTATTAATAACGCCATGGAATTCAGGTTTAGAAATAAAATACTTCCCGTTGTTTTGCTTTCCGATATATTAGGCCTTGATATGCAGAAAACGTTTGCTTCAAAAATCATTGTAATAAATGTTTTTAAAAAACAGTTAGGTATTTTGGTTCATAATGTTTATGACACGGAGGAAGTGCTCGTTAAGCCTTTG
>CAZEYG010000401.1:0-2505 GCA_964516575.1 uncultured Defluviitaleaceae bacterium | reverse complement strand
CAACGAGGCACAGCTTAAAAAAACTGCTGCTAGAGCGAAGGAAAGAAACGTCGTTATCCCTACTATCGCTCAAATGAAAGACCCGGGTAAAATCCCCGCCGAGGTTAAATCAAAGCTTGAAAAAACCGGCCTTTGGGACGTTGACCCAATTAACCTTTTCAGAATTTCATGGAAAAACCAGCCTGTAAAAACCGGCGGCCTCTACAACCCTTTGCCAAACTACGTTGAAATTCCTTCTTCAATCTCCGGCGTTAAAGCTAGGATAATCGCCATGAGTGGCAAGTTCTTCCCAATCGGCGCTCATAAGGTTGGCGCCAGCTTTGCGTGCCTTGTTCCCCGCCTTGTTACAGGCCAGTTCGACCCCTCCTTCCACGAAGCGGTTTGGCCCTCAACAGGTAACTACTGCCGCGGCGGCGCATACAACTCCGCTCTTTTAGGCTGTAAATCAATCGCTATCCTGCCCGAAAACATGAGCAAGGAGCGCTTTGAATGGCTTAAACAAGTAGCAGGCGAGGTTATAGCTACTCCTGGTTGTGAATCCAACGTAAAAGAAATCTACGACAAAACATGGGAGCTTAGAAACACCCGTGACAACGTTATAATCTTCAACCAATTCGGCGAGCTTGGTAATCATCTGTGGCACTACGAGGTTACAGGCAACGCCATGAACGACATCTTCAAAGCCGAAAAAGGCGCTAATGGCCGCTTCGCTGGCGTTTGCTTAACTTCCGGCTCCGGCGGAACCCTTGCCTCCGGCGACTTTATCAAAGACCAATACCGTGACGCTAAGATGGCTGTCGGCGAAGCTCTCCAATGTCCAACCCTACTTAACAACGGTTTCGGCGACCACCGCATAGAAGGCATCGGCGACAAACACGTTCCGTGGATACATAACGTTAAAAACACGGACATGGTTATCGCCATAGACGACAACGACGCCTTAGGTATGTTCAGGCTGTTTAACGAAAAAGCCGGCCAGGAATACTTAAAGCAAGCTGGTATTTCAGACGAAACAATCTCCAAGCTGGAATGGGTTGGTATCTCCGGCGCAGCAAACATCCTTTCCTGCATCAAGTTCGCTAAATACTACGAGCTTACAGAAAACGACTTTGTATTCACAGTCCTTACCGACTCCGCCGAAATGTATCAATCACGCCTTCAAGAGATGGAAGAAGAACGTGGCAGAACATACAACAACATTGACGCCGCAATCGACCAAAACCGCTCCGTATACGGCGTCCGTACAGACAGCATGGAAGAACTTACCTACATCGCCAAGCAACGTATCCATAACCTTAAATACTATACATGGATCGAACAGCAAATGTACGACCTTGACGAGCTTAACGCCCAATGGTACGACTACGACAACTACTGGGGTAAGCTCCATACTATGGCTCCTGAGCTTGATAAACTTATTGAAAACTTTAACGCAATGTTATAAAACAACTTACCGGCAAGGCAGTTATACTGCTTTGCCGGTTTTTTTTGGTTGTTATACGCTTTCGTTTAACTGCTTTAATAAAATCTTCTTCAATCTCTTCTTTAATAGTTGCAGGTCAATTAAACCCTATAATCAATAGGTCAATTTGCCATAATATAAGTGGTGATTTTTATGAGCAGACTAAAAGAGCTAAGACAAGAACGTGGTTACACCCAAGTAAAAATGCAAATGCTGACAGGCATAGACCAAAGCGATTACTCCAAAATCGAAACAGGCAAGCGGTATTATACCTTTGAGCAATGTAAACGAATTGCCCTTGCGCTGGACACGAGTATGGATTATCTGGCTTGTATCACAGATGAAAAAACACCCTACAAACGCCGCCCCCTTTAAAAAAAGGCGGCTTTTTTTATCCACATTACCAACACCATGTTAATTAATTTATATACAACCACCAAAAGCTAAACGTATAAAAAATTTTTTATACATTTTTGACCTTTAACGTCTAATACTTTAATCATTTTTACGAAACATACTTTCAAAATAATGGTAAATAATTCAAAATATCAAGGTTTTTTATTATAAAACCAATGATATTTTTATTTTTAACTAAAAATCTAGTTAAAATATCAGAAACCTTAAACCCCTCTAAACATTTTACCTACAGGTCGAATGTCAATTAAATCATTGTAATTTATCAACAGTTTTGTTATAATAAATTATTGTTTACATACTGTTTCACGGCTTTTTTGACAGGCTGCCTTGTAGTTGTTGAAATGTTATACACAATCTGTTGATAATTTTGTGTATAACTTTTTATAGCTACCCTAATTAGTTAATTTCTCCAGTCAAAACGCTGTTGATATTTCTTTTCAACATATGTTAATACCCCGTCAACAAAAGTAGCGCCGCTGCTTTTTGTTGCCAACCCACTTATAGGGCGGATTCCTCAACCCCCGTTTAGCGGGTCTTATGATTTACCGCCGTAAAAATTAATAACCAATGCATTTTAGGAGGTTTATATGGCAAGCATAGGGGAGTTAAATGCTTATTGGCAGTCA
>CAZEYG010000400.1:0-2506 GCA_964516575.1 uncultured Defluviitaleaceae bacterium | reverse complement strand
AACACTTTTTTACTAACGATAAAGAAGAATATGAAGAAGCCAAAAAAAGGTATAACCAAAGGTTTTAGCTGAATTTAAACAAAAGAGGTAAAAATGGGAGTAGTTGACAAGCATATAACAGACTATATTAACAGGATTCAGCCCATGTGCAGCGGGGTTTTGGGTGAAATTCAGCTTGATGCCCTGCACAAAGGCATTCCGATTGTTGAGCCGGAAACAGCAAGGCTTTTTAGTACAATCCTTAGCGTCGTTAGGCCGAAAAACGTGCTTGAAATAGGTTGTGCTATTGGGTTTTCGTCGGCGCTGATTTGTCAGTATTTATCTGCTGGAGGGCATGTTACAACAATAGACAGATACGACATAATGATAACAAAGGCAAAGGAAAATTTCAAAAGACTAGGTATAGAGGATAGGGTTACACTTTTGGAGGGAGACGCTATGCAAATTATTACTGGTCTTTATGATGAAGGTAATATTTACGACTTTATATTTTTAGACGCTGCAAAAGGGCAGTACTTACAGATGCTGCCATATTGTCTTGGGCTGCTTAAAGAAGGCGGCGTTTTTATTGCTGACGATATTTTGCAGGGGGGCAGGGTAGCAAAGGATAGGTTAAGCGTGCCGAGGCGGCAACGAACTATTCATACAAGAATGCGTGAGTTTTTAGAAGCGGTATGTGTTATGGAGAATCTGGAAGCCAGCATTATACCAATCGGCGACGGCGTACTTGTAGCTCATAAAAAGGAGAAATAAAATGAAAAAGCCTGAACTGTTAGCACCGGCAGGTGATTTAGAAAAACTTAAGGCGGCGGTCATTTTCGGCGCAGACGCTGTATATATGGGTGGTCAAAACTTTGGCCTTAGAGCAAATGCCAAAAACTTCGGCTTGGAGGAAATGGCCGAGGGGATAAAATTTGCTCACGAGCATGGGGTTAAGGTTTTTATAACTGTAAATATTTTTGCACATAACGAGGATTTATTAGGCCTTCGGGAATATTTTCTAGAACTTTCAGACATTAAGGCTGACGGGCTTATTATATCCGACCCGGGAATCTTTCAGATAGCTAGAAAAACCGTGCCTCATATAGACATTCACATAAGCACTCAAGCGAATAACACTAACTACCAAAGCGCCATGTTTTGGTACGAGTTGGGGGCTAAAAGAGTTGTCGCCGCAAGGGAGTTATCTATCGGCGAATTAAGAGAGATAAAGGACAAAATGCCTGATGATTTTGAGCTTGAAGCTTTTGTTCACGGCGCAATGTGTATATCGTACTCCGGCAGATGCCTTTTGAGTAACTATATGAATGCAAGAGATTCAAACAGAGGTAACTGCTCACAGCCGTGCAGATGGGATTATAATCTTACTTATCAGCTAACAGAAAAAAACCGTCCCCTTGAGACATTTCCTGTCTATGAGGACGAAAGAGGGACTTATATATTTAATTCGAGAGATTTATGTATGGTTATGCATATAGACGAGCTTGTTAATGCGGGAATAGACAGCTTTAAAATCGAGGGTAGAATGAAAACGCCGTATTATGTTGGGACTGTTGTAAAGGCCTATAGAGAAGCTATAGATGATTATTTTACCGATAGGGCAAAATACGAAAGCCGAAAAAACCGTTATTTGGAGTTGCTTGAAAAAAGCAGCCACAGGCATTTTACAACCGGGTTTTATTTCGGTAAAGCTGATAGCGAAGCACAATACTATAAAACCAGCGCCTACGTTAGGGATTACGAGTTTATAGGTCTGGTCAAAGGTTATAATGAGCAAGAGAGTCTTGCTTTAATCGAGCAACGCAATAAATTCGACAAAGGAGATCAGGTGGAGTTTTTGGTTTGGGGACAAAAAGGATTACCCCAACCGGAAGATTTTTCACAGGTTGTTGAGTTTATGTATGATTACGAAATGACTCCTGTGTCCTCTGCGAGACATCCTAAGCAGCTATTATGGATTAAAGTTGACAAGCCCGTAAAAGAGATGTGTATGTTAAGGAAAAAATCATAGTCTCAAATAAGGGCAAGCATTTAATCTTTATTATAAAAAGATTTATTTTCTTTTGTTGCGTTTGTTAAGCCCGGCATGGCGTTCGTTTGAAGCCTTCAGCCATTCTTTAAATTTATCTTCAAATGGAGAGGAAGAATCAACAGCGGATTTTTGCCGGTCGTGGCCTGAAAAATCAGAGCCGCCGGAGAAGTTATCCTTTGCCGGGGGTTTTGTAGACTGCATAGTTTCTTTTATTGATAAGGATATTTTGCCTGTAGTAGGATCTGACGAAAGAACCTTAACGTTTATAACGTCACCTACATTAAGAAAATCCTCAATATTCTGCACAAAACTTGTGGATATATGAGAAATATGCACAAGACCCTGTGTATTGTCTGGTAGCGAAACTATTGCGCCGAATGGCTTTATCCTTACGACCTTGCCTTCAACGATGCTGCCCACTTGTACTTTTTCAGACATGAAAACACTCCTATGTTTTTTGTATAAATCCTGCAG
>CAZEYG010000399.1:0-2508 GCA_964516575.1 uncultured Defluviitaleaceae bacterium | reverse complement strand
CTGATTTATCACCCTTTGTTATGAGCCTTATAAGCTCACGCTCCTTTTCCATGGGGTAATAGACCTTTTCCTTGCCTTCTATTTTAAGTCCTTTAATGTATTCGTAAATATCATATTGTTGTACAAGGTTTATGCCGTCGGTTATATACTTTCGGGCACGCTCGCTGTCGGACAAGCCTGTACAAACTATTCCAAGCATGTCTGAAAGACTGTTTACCCTTTCGGGAGCTACGAACTTAACCTGTTCCAAATAAGGTTTTAAGTCTGATATTGTTTTTTCGCCAAGGGTAAATTTTCTGTTCATCTCGTAATAAATATATTCTTCCGTCTCAACCATAAGTATAGGCTCGGATAAAAAGATATATTTTATGCTAGCGTTAATAACCACCGGCGACACAAAATGAACAAGGCCGATAGGGCAGAAGTAAATATATTTGCCGCCAAAACGCTCCGCCTGATAGCAGCCGTAATGGTGAACCTTTGTGCATTGGACATCTACGCCCGATAGCTTTGAAAACTTATTGCAAAATTCATTACAACCGGGGTTTGTATGGTAAATAACCTCTGCGTATTCGTTTAATACAGAGCAGTCTATACAGGTTGCTTTACTATACATTTGGGCGGATTTTTTTAATTCGCTCTCCATAAAATACTCCTTTGCAGCTATTATGGATAACAAAAGGGAGTAAGGTATAACCTTTCCCCCTAATATTTATGTTACTCATGCAGTATAAAATATCATTTTACTGCTGCCGTAATAGCAAGACAATTCGTTTTTTCAGCGGATTATTTGGAGCAAGCCGCAACGGCGGCGTCGGCAGCACTAGCCGCGTCTGAGGCATAAATATCAGCGCCTATGCTTTTGCAGAAGGCCTCGGTTATCGGAGCGCCGCCGCACATAATGGTTGTGTTTTCTCTTAAGCCTTCGGCTGTAAATAAATCAACAACTGCCTTCATCTCATTCATTGTAGTTGTAAGAAGGGCGCTGCAAGCAACGATGTTTGCGCCTTCGCTTTTGTAAAGCTCAAGGAATTTTGCCGCCGGAACATCAACGCCGGCGTCTACAACCTCAAGCCCCTTACCCTCCATCATCATTTTAACAAGATTTTTGCCAATATCATGAAGGTCACCTTTAACCGTTCCGATAACGACCTTACCTTTTGCCTTAACGTCGCTGTCTGCAAGGAGCGGCTTTAATATTTCGCTGCCAGCGTTCATAGCTCTTGCGGCAATAAGAACCTCAGGAACATAAACCTCATTGTTCTTGAATTTTTCGCCTATAACGCCCATGCCGTCAAGCAAGCCCTTTTCGAGAATGTCCTTAACAGAGTGACCCTCGTCGATAGCTTGGGTAACAAAGGCTTTTACGTCCTTAACCTTGCCTTTTTGCAATGCATCTGAAATTTGTTCATAAATAGAGCTCAATATAAAGCACCCCCAAAAAAATTTACAATATTCTAATAATAATTATAATCTCTTCGGATAACATGATATTGCAAATATATATTTTTTTTTGTAAAATATTACGGTGGCGGTGAAAATGATGTTTCCGCTGCCGGGTAATATTATAAAGAGCAAAAGAGAACCTTCTTTAATAATGAGTTTGGAGGAAAAAATGTAATGTGTCAAGACCAAAATATATTCCAAAGAGAGTATATCATAGAATATAAAAACATAAAGCGGGATTTAACCGCTTCTTTTTTAAACATTTTAGATTATATGCAGGAGACTTCTTTAAGACATACGGAAACCACGGACTATAAAATGGAGTGGTA
The DNA here is from genome assembly GCA_964516575.1 of uncultured Defluviitaleaceae bacterium. Lineage (GTDB taxonomy): Bacteria > Bacillota > Clostridia > Lachnospirales > WRBF01 > CAZEYG01. The sequence goes on along the minus strand of CAZEYG010000399.1, from coordinate 733 downwards.
TACTACCAACAAAAAAGTGTTTCTGCTTACCAACTGGCAGGCGGAAATCTATAAAAACCCCCGATGGAACGACAGCGTAACGGTTAAGACGTGGGTTACGGCCTTTAAGGGAGTTATTTGCCACAGGGCTTTTGAAATGTGGAGTGGTAGTGAGATTATTGCAAAGGCAAATACGGGATGGGTTTTTTATGACGCAGATAAAAGAGTTCCTATTAAACCTTCGATTGAAATAGTATACGGTTATGGTCAGTTTATGCCGCCAAGTCTACCGACGAGTTTTAAGCTGCCGACGTATGAAGGTTTTGAATTCGTGTCCTCCTGTCAATATACGGCTCTTAGAAGCGATATTGATTCTAACGGCCATATAAATAACCTTAAATATATCGAATGGGCGGCGAATTATATCCCCGATGAAATATACGACAACCTTAATTTATCGGCTCTTAAAACTGTCTATAGAAAAGAGTGTACTGCAAATACAAAGGTTGTTATTATGGTTTATTGTAAGAAAGAAACGAATGAAGTTCTGTGCAGTGTAAAAAACCTTGAAAATGAAGAAATTACATACGCAGAGATTTATACGAAGTGGATTTAGGGTTTTGCGGTGAGCTCCCCGGCATTAAATCGTCTTAATAATTCAATTGACATAATCCGATTATGGTTGTAAAATATCCAGTAATGCACCCTTAGCTCAGTGGATAGAGCGTTCGGCTCCGGACCGAAAGGCCGCAAG
>CAZEYG010000398.1:0-2512 GCA_964516575.1 uncultured Defluviitaleaceae bacterium | reverse complement strand
CCATGTCGTTTGAAAGCTCTGAAAGCTCATCCTTACCGTTACATTGCAGATTAATGCTAAGGTCACCTTCTTTGATTTTTTCTGCGCCAAGAAGAAGCCGTTTGATTGACTTGTTTATGCTGCTATAAACAATAAAGCAAAGAATTATTGATAAAATAACAATCAAAGCCGCAAGCACTACTATTGTAATGATAAAAAGACGGCTTAAATTAGAAAGCTTTACGGCTGAGATGGAGATGTTGTCAAGTGTCGTGTTAATAAAGCCTGATAAATTGCTGTTTATTTCGGTAGACAGGGGCGTAACATTTTGGGACATATACACAATGGCGTCGCTATGAGTACCGGTTAATGATAATTTATATAACTCTTCGATTTTTTTGCTGTTTTCATTTATTTTATCTATAATGCTACCTAAGCCGGTATAACCTGTAGGACTAATGGTTTTAATGGATTCCCTGTAGTCAGATAAAGCCTTGGAGACATTTAATGCGCCTTTTACGGCGGCGTCATAGTTCTGCTGAACAATTTCAGGGGTTCCTGCGTTGTTTGCCATATCGCAAGCTAGCAGTTGCACGTCCTTATACCCTGAAAGAGCAAGAGTTGATGTATTAATTGCGGAACTTGATTGTTCGATAAGTAGGGAATAGTACTGCTCGCTTTGAGATAGCGAAAAAATACCAATAGAGCTGCTTATTATCGACAGAACAATAACGATAGTGAATGCAGCAAGAAGCCGCGTGCTTATTTTCATGTTCCTTAAAAATTTCACAAATATCATCTCCTTGTATAGTCATCAATCAGTGTTTATTAAAAGTCACATGTGTATTATACATTAAAAATATCAGAATTTCAATAATTATGGAAATACTTTAGCAAAAATTGTAAATTATCTGCTTCAGATATAATAATAAAAAAAATTGTATTTGCTGTCAAAAAATAATATAATAACATTGCAACATTTGCGCCGGAACTAAATCTTTGGTTATGTTTTCATCCGTTGTTATTAAGCGGTTATTAATTATAGACAAAACACAAGCCGGATGCATAACATACCTAATAAAGGGGGTCATAAAAATGGATAGAGATAGCTACAACTATTATTGTGAACTAATTGATTCTAAAAAATACCATACGCTTAAAAGGCAGCTATCAGAGCTTAACGAAGCCGATATAGCAGACTTCCTTGACGAATTGCCTAATGAAAAGGCCACAATCGTTTTTAGAACCCTGCCAAAGGAAATGGCGGCGGAGGTTTTTTCATACATGCCTGTGGATATGCAGCAGCATATTATAAGCGCTATAACAGACCGGGAAATTTCGGCTATTATAGAAGATTTATTCGTAGACGACGCCGTTGACCTTTTGGAAGAGCTTCCGGCTAACGTTGTTAAGCGTGTTTTAAAAAACGCAACACCCGATACAAGAACGCTTATTAACCAGTTTCTCCAATACCCCGAAAATTCAGCCGGGAGCATTATGACGTCGGAGTTTGTTGATTTGCGGAAAAACATTAAGGTTAAGGACGCTATTTTACGCATTCGCCGGATAGGGCCTGATAAGGAAACGGTTTATGTATGTTATGTAACCGACGAAAACCGGCATTTGGAGGGAGTTGTTTCCCTTAAAACCCTGTTGTTATCTAATGACGAGGACATTATCAGCGATATAATGGATACAAACCTTATTTATGTAAATACTTTGGACGACAGAGAGGATGCCGTTAAAATATTTTCTAAATACAGCTTTGTTTCTATTCCTGTTGTGGATCACGAGAAGCGGCTTGTGGGTATTGTAACATTCGACGATGCCGTAGAGGTCATTGAGCAGGAGGCAACAGAGGACTTTGAAAAAATGGCGGCTATGTTGCCCTCTGAAAAACCTTATTTAAAAACAAGCGTCTTTCAGCTTGCTAAAAACAGAATAGTTTGGCTTTTGGTGCTTATGTTTTCTGCTATGGTAACGGGTACTGTTTTAGGCAGATATGAGAACGCTTTTGCCTCTTTGCCGCTTTTGGTTACGTTTATACCTATGCTTACCGATACTGGTGGAAATGCAGGCGCCCAAAGCTCTACGCTTGTAATCCGCGGCATGGCTCTTAACGAAATAAGAACGAGGGATTTCTTCCGGGTTTTTTGGAAGGAGCTTAAGGTCAGCATTGTTGTTGGTATCGTTCTTTCAGTTGCTAATTATATACGCCTGGTTATAACTTATCCCGGTAATGAAAAGATGGCGTTTACAGTAGTTGCCAGCCTTTTTGCAACTGTCGTTTTGGCGAAGACAATAGGTGGCCTTTTGCCTATGTTAGCCAAGATGATAAAAACAGACCCTGCAATTATGGCTGCGCCCATAATAACTACTGTTGTTGACGCTTTTTCCCTTGTTATTTATTTTACTATAGCCCATAAGCTACTAGGAGTTTAATGGAAAAGGATACTAATAATCTTATACATTTTTCAGCAAAAAATTTAAAAAACATATTGACATAAAAAAAATAGTGTGATAATATGATGTC
>CAZEYG010000397.1:0-2521 GCA_964516575.1 uncultured Defluviitaleaceae bacterium | reverse complement strand
AGCTAAAGCTTTTTTACTCCCTCGGCATAGCCGGGGGTTTTGTCACGCTAAAGCATAACAAATAGCCATTGAGAACTTATCTTCAATGGCTATTTGTACACGTGGCCCCTATTGCCAATTTCAAGCACAAGAATAATCAGCACATCATCTAATTTGTACTAAATTACACGATAATCTCCAACACGAAGCCTATACCTATCTTTGTAACCTTCCATTTTCTTAATAGCAGTAGAATTTGGAAGTTCGGCTATTTTAGCAAGGAGCTTTGCACGTTCCTTTTGGGTACGACCATATAAAAACTTTTCCGCTTTCTTTTCAAGAATAATTTTGTAAATCTTCATACGTCAACCCACACTTTTCCATAACTTCTTCTATTGGCGTACAGCTTGATAGTATTTCTTCCATTGTTCTACCTGCAATATTATCATCAGCACGTTTAGCCAATTCATAGTCAAAATCATCTAAAGGGTGGTCTTCTTGGTCATACAGGAAACGTAAATAATCCAGTGCGCTGGTAAGTCTTTCGTCCGTCAATTTGTTCAAAAACCAAATTGCCTTTACCTTTTCTTTTTCCATTGCTTAACACTTCCTATATTTCAAAATTAAATCGCTTCCTCAAAAAGCCTATAAAACCAAGGTTTTTACCCTAATTAAAGATACTTTCGAGAAAGCCTCAAATGGAGATTATACTTTAATATCCGAACACTGTCAACCCCCGAATTATCGCAGTTTTCGGGAATTACCGCATCCCCATCCTCTACCAACTCATCCGTACTTTCCAACATTTCAATATAAGAAATTTGTTTACCTTCCTTTATGTTGTAGTAAATAACTACCTTATCATCATATAGGTAAATGGCGTTTATGAATACGTCTATTATCCGCTTGCGAAACTCCATATCAAGCGGATCGCCCTTGCAGAACAATTTTAACCACGCTATTATATCCTGTTTGGTGTAGCGTATACCGTTGGCTATTTTTAACTTAGACAAGTCTATTTCTAAGTCCGCTTTTTGCAATTCCATTTCCTCTATTTTCGCTTCACAGTTTTTCATAATAGCCTTTGAATTGGTTGCAAGCATCATGTCAAAGCATTTTTTAATATCCCGCTCAATCTTGGCAAGGCGTTTTTCCATATCCTTCACGCGAGAGTTATTAAACTCTTTATCATATTCAGCTACAACCGCTTCCGCTATTATTTCCATCCGTTCCGGCGTTAGTACATATTCAAGTGTTTGCTTAACAACGTACCATTCTATGTAATCCTTCTTTTCGCTCATCTTCTTGCAAGCCTTATTTTTCTTTCTGTTTTGGCATGTGTAATAATGGTGTTTTTCGCCGCCACGGCTTGTACCGCAATCGCCTATCATATGCGCACCGCAATACCCACAAAAAAGCTTGTTAAAAAGCAGATACCCCATCCGCGCCTTTTTGGTTGCGCCCGCCTTCCTGTTTAAGTCTAAACGTTCCTGTACCTTATCAAAAATATCACGCTCAATGAGAGCAGGGCAAGCGTTTTCAATCTCTATATCTTGCCATGACATAATACCTATGTATTTACGAGAGCGCAAAGCTTTTTGAAACGCCGTAGAAGGAAACGGCTTGCCGTCTTTAGACCTTACGCCCTTTGCGTTAATTTCCTCTACAATTTCCTTTTTGGAAACGCCTTTAGCATATTGTTCAAAGGCGTGTTTTATTATTGGGGCTTTTTCCTCATCAATAACAAGCCGCTTATTTTCTACCCTATAACCAATAGGAACAGAGCCGCCTATATATTGTCCTTTTAGCGCACTCTCACGATAACCCCGCTTAATCTTTTGGCTTAATTCAAGGGAATAGTATTCCGCGCTTGCTTCTAACACGGCTTCCAGTATTACGCCCTCTGGACTGTCGCTAATTTTTTCAGTAGCAGAAATAACCTTTGTGCCGAATTGCTTCAATTTATGCTTATATACCGCGCTATCATACCTATTGCGAGTGAAGCGATCGAGCTTGTAAACAATGATGTACTGAAACTGCTTTTTTCTTGCGTCTGAAATCATGCGTTGAAAATCGGGGCGATCGTCAGTTCGCCCCGTCAAAGCACGATCTATGTATTCGCCGATAACCGTATAGCCCTCTCGTTCGGCGAAGTTGTAGCAATCCCTTAGTTGCCCCTCTATGCTTTGTTCCGTTTGAGATGAGCTACTATAGCGGGCGTATATAACGGCGTTCATAATGTCACCTACTGCCTATTTAATAGGGCTTCAATGTTTTTGTTCAAACGGCTTAGTTGCCGAATGATCATCCAGTTTTGTTCTGCTAAAGCTGATAAATAAGTAACCTTGGCTTGTTCCTCTGCTTTTGAAAAACTTAACGCCATGCCAACTTTGAAAAAATTATTACCCGCTAAGTCGGCGGCAATTTTCCTTAATACAATCAAGTCCTTTTCGTCCAAATCTTCAAGCTGATACTTCTGCATAAACTTTTCCATTTCTTGTAATTGCTTACTTTCCTTTGATTGTTTGTCACCAAATAAACC
>CAZEYG010000396.1:0-2539 GCA_964516575.1 uncultured Defluviitaleaceae bacterium | reverse complement strand
TTAAAGCGGAAATTTGGTTAAAATCCTGAGGGAATTCGCCGGTTATCTCCATATGAAGGCTGTAATCCAAATATGTATTACCTTCAGCTTCCCTTTCACGCTCCTTAAGTGCTTCTAAAAGGCTCATGCCGCAAACAGGTGAAGCAAAATCCACGAAGGAAGTCACCCCGCCAAAAGCGGCAGAAAGTGAGCCGGTTTTAAAGTCGTCGGCCGTACGGCCGCCGGAGCTTGTTTTCATGAAATAGTGAACATGAGCGTCAATAACACCGGGAAGCACCAGCTTACCAAAGGCGTCAATAACGTCGTCGCCTATAACAGGCTCAATGCCCTCGGATATTTGGACAATAACCTCATCTTGAATTTTAATATCGGCTTTTATTTGACCTTCCGGCGTAACAACCGTACCATTTTTTATAATTAATGCCGCTGACATAAAAACCTCTTATTTCTTACGCCTTTAAAAACCTTTATTGGAGAAGGCTGAACGGATAAGCGGCGTAGAATTTGATTGCGTCCAAAAGCTCATCTATGGGCACTCTGTCCTCTGTAGTATGGCAGAGGGAATGGTCGCCCGGGCCGTAACCTATGCTTGGAATACCCATTCTGCCGCAGAGGTGTGTAGCGTTTGTACAGAAATCCCATTTATCGACAACAGGTTCCTTGCCGAAAACTGCCTTGTATGCCTCAACACCGGCGGTTATAACCTTGCTGTCCGGTGCCATAACCCATGAGGGGAAGTAGTCTACGCATGTAATATCGTAACCGGTATATGTAGTGACGTTTTCAGTATCAATCGTAGCAACGGCACCCTTCGCAAGCTCAACAAACGGTCTGATTTGTTCTATCAACTCTTCGATTGTTTCGCCGCAGGAGATACGACGGTCACATGTAATAATAGCTTCGCCGGGGATAGTGTTTAAGGATGGGGTTTTGCAGTCCACCTTAGTAACCTCTATAGTGCCCTTGCCAAGGAATGGGTCGTCTGTAAAATCGTTAAATTTATCAATACCGTCAATGACGGGAAGCGCTTTAACAAGAGCGTTTTCGCCTTTCCAAGCGGCGCTGCCGTGAGCGCATTTACCAGGAACGGAGATTCTGATAAGAGCGCGGCCCTTATGGCCTCTAATAATTTTTCCATCACTTGTTTCGGCAACCAAAACGTAGTCGGGCTTAATGTCGGGTGAGTTAAGCATCATAGCCTCAACACATGAACCTTCCACGTCCTCTTCTGAAACAGAGCCTGAAACCCAAAGAGTAAAATCGCCTTCAAGGCCAAGAGCCTTTATTGCTTTACCAGCGTATGTTATGCCGGCGAGAGGACCTTTATCGTCAATTGCGCCACGTCCGCAGATGTTGCCGTCGATGATTTGTGCTTCAAGAGGATTAAAGCCCCAGTCAGCGGGATCGCCTAATTCAACTGTATCAATATGAGCGTCGTAAAGAACAACTGTTTTTCCTGAACCGATACGCCCTAAAACGTTACCTACCTTATCAATTCTAACTTCGTCGTAACCGAATTCCTTCATCTTGTCGGCTAAGAATTTAACAGCGTTGCCTTCGTTATATGTAACGCTTTCTATAGCAATAAAATCCTTAACGAACTGGACAATTTGGTCTTTTTCCTTGTCCACATATTCGCTGATTTTTAAAGCCAAGTCTTTAATATCGCTCATAATATCCTCCTATTTTAATTAATTACAGGTCTCATGAAATATTGTACATATTTTAATATAGGTTGTCAATACGTTTGGAGTAACTATTAGCGCCTGTATCTACAGCGTTTGCTGGAAATTTATTACTGTGATTGCCAGCTTCCCGTGCCTATCCATATTTTATCTAAGGTTTCCTCAAAAGAGGGATATTTTGCTAGAAACAAGCCGTAAAGAGTACTCATACATTCAAAGCCGCCAATCTCGTCGGCTCTTCTGCCAATGTTTCTAATGCTTTCAAGAACCTGCTCAAGGTTTGAATTATCCGGCGCTATAGAGCGAAAGAGAGCGTCCATATCAACGACGGCATTCTTATAAAAATCCTGCTCAACATTTGACAAGCCGCTGACCTTTTTCGCCGCACAAGCAATTATCGCTTCCGTTGCTCTTTTTTCAGAGGAGACGCCAGTTTCTTTCTTGTTTTTAATAACAGAGGGATTAACGGGCACAAGGCTGGTCTTTAAGTAAACTGCACCCACAAAAAAACCTTTAAACAGCTTTATTGTGAAGTGGGTTTCCTTTTTTAGCTTTTGCCCATAGTTTTGCTCAATGTAGTCATTTATGCTTTGTTTAAGGTTTTCTTCGGTTTTCTCGTCCAAATCACCTGTTTCGCCTAAAAAAACAGCGGAATGTGCCCACTCTTGAGACAGTATACAAATACAACTGGCCTTATCCAGTTTAAAGGCAGATTCGGCTACATCTAAAAACATAGCTTTGCCGTTTTTTGATTCCTCAAAAATAGAAGTTTCCATTTTTTCTTCTAATGAAGAAAGCACAAAAACAAAACAAAATTCGTGCGGTTTTTTCCTAGAGAATAAACCCATACCCTT
>CAZEYG010000395.1:0-2545 GCA_964516575.1 uncultured Defluviitaleaceae bacterium | reverse complement strand
GGGTTGTAAAACTCTTAATAAGCCGGAGGTCATATGCCTTAACGAAGAGACAGCTATTCCATCAGACGACGAAAATTGGTCTGGCTTTGATGTAATAGTTTTGAACGCAAAATGCGAAAAGCCGTATACACATCTGCTTACAGAAGGGGGTTTTTTGCTGCTTAACTCAGACGAAAAGGACATTTGCCGCCAGCTTACCCTTAAAGGCGGAAGGCTTATAACCTATGGGCTTAACAATAAATGCTGCGTTACCGCTTCAAGTATAACGGAAGGGCAATATAAAACAATACAATGTTGTATACAGCGTTCCTTTTCCTGCCTTAACGGCGAGGTTGCAATGCAGCAGGAGTTTTCCGTTTCCATAACTAATCCGGCCTTAACGACACATAACGTTTTGGCTGCTGTAACAGCCGCTATTTTGTGCGGAGTAACTGTTGATGAAATAGCAAACAGAGCCTATTAATAGGATTAGCAATATGGCGCCGTCTATGTTCTAAAAACCTGTCTCTGCTCATAAAGTTAAGTAATAGACGACTAATGAGGGGAGAATTTAAAATGCAAAAGGAAATACTTTCTAATAATTCCGTAACAATCTGCGGAAGAATAGCAACAGACCTTGTTTTTAGCCATGAGGTTTATGGCGAGGGCTTTTATAAGCTGGAGGTTGACGTGGAACGACTTAGCCATGCCTGGGACAGACTCCCTGTTATAATCTCCGAAAGACTCTTTGATGAGTCGAATTTGTCTGTAGGGATGTATATAAATATTAACGGTCAAATCAGATCCTACAACAACTATATTGAGCAAAGCAAAAAAAACAAGCTCATTCTTTCGATATTTGCCAGGGATATTGAGGTAGTGGACTCGTCTGTGGTTAAAAACCCAAATGAGTTATATATTAACGGGTTTATTTGTAAGCCACCTATTTACCGTACAACGCCTTTCGGCCGTGAAATATCCGACATGCTTATTGCGGTTAACCGTTCTTATAATAAATCCGATTATATTCCTTGTATATCATGGGGAAGAAACGCCAGATTTTCTTCTAAGTTAAGCGTAGGTGATAATATCAAAATATGGGGAAGAATTCAAAGCCGCAGTTATCAAAAAAAGTATGACGACGGAACAGTTGAAGACAAAATAGCATATGAGGTTTCGGTTTCAAAGCTGGAGCTAACGGACAGGCAAAAAGACGAAAACCAACCTTAGAAACCCTTTGTGTATTGTAGAATTTACATATTTTTACAGATTTGTGTTGACAGAGTAAATTTTAAATAGTATTATTTTTATGCACCATGGAGTTTACTTGATTTTATAGCCTAAAACATATAATTTGGTAATACGGAGGTATAATAATGAAGACGGATTTGTACATCGAGTACGGCGGTGAACAGACTAACTACAAGATGCTGTTTGAAAAAGCAAAAGAGGTTTGGAAGGAAGGCGGCAATAAGGTAAAAGACCTTTTAACGCTGGAACTTTTTTACAAACCTGAAGAAGGCAGATGCTTTTATGTCATCAACGGCGACATTACAGGCAGCTTTATGGCATAATTACATACCGCTTGCTTTAAAGGGCGTTTACATTTTCTAAAATGTAAGCGTCCTTTAAAATAAGCACAGGTTCTATAGCTGGTTCAGCTATAAATACAAAAGACTACAGGAGGTTTAACTATGGAGTACAACTTAAAAACTGGTATTAGCTATGAATTTTCCGAGCAGGTTACAAAGCAACACCTAGCGTCATCATACGGCAGCGGTGGGTTGGATGTTTTCTCTACGCCGCATATGATAGCTATTATGGAAAAGGCAGCTTTACTTGCTGTTCAGGAGTTATTGCCACAAGGGCACACAACAGTAGGGACTAAGGTGGATATTGATCATGTTTCCGCTACTGCCCTAGGTATGACGGTTACGGCAAAAGCAACTCTTATTGAAATAGATGGCCGGAAGCTTATGTTTGAGGTTTCTGCTTATGATGACGCCGGGCTTATAGGCAGTGGGCTTCATGGCAGAGCGATAATAGATTGTAATAGGTTTATGGACAAGCTAAAAGACAAAGTCACCCCTTAAAATATATAGACAACATGGGAATTTTGGTGTAAAATGCGTTATGTAATTATTTTGTAATATAAACGGAGGATAACATGAGTTTATACGAAAGCTGGATTAAGCAAGCCTATGATAAAGAAGGAAGAAGCATTAAAGCTCTTTGGGATAAATACCTTCCCCTTGAGCAAAAAATATATGAAAAGCTCATTAGCGAAAAAATTGATACGATATCAGGAACGGTAACCGAGCTTGGCCAAAGATTTAATATGCCGACGGAATATATTTGCGGCTTTTTAGACGGCATTAATGAAGCGGTTGCAGAACCTGTAGACGTGGAAAACATCGAGGCCGATACAACCATAAGTATTAAAATAGACTTTAAAGCGCTGTATAAAAAAATGGTGGAATATAAAGCCGTTCATTTATATGAGCTTCCTGAGTGGGAAAATATATTTACCAAAGAACAGCAAAAGGAAATGTATTTAGAGCAGAAA
>CAZEYG010000394.1:0-2548 GCA_964516575.1 uncultured Defluviitaleaceae bacterium | reverse complement strand
TCTCAAGCGTTTTTGACATGGGGGCTATGCATAATATTGCTATATTCCGATGGGGATATGCCAAAATGTTTTTTAAAGCATTTACTAAAATAAGCAGAGTCATTAAATCCTATTTCGTATGCTATATCGCTAAGCTTAATGTCTGCAAGGGTAATAAGCTCTTTTGCCTTTTCCATTCGTTGAGTATTTATATAACCTAAAATATTCAAGTCATATTCTTTTTTGAAAACAAGCCGCAAATAACTGGGATTAACATATAATGAGTCGGCAACGCTTGAAACGGTTAAATCGGGCAAACAAAACTTTTCGTCGATAAGCCTTTTGGCGCTTTGTGCAAGCATAGCCGAGCGAGTAACTTTCTTACAATCCAGCTTTCTTACAGGCATTACAATATGCCTTTTATTAGTATTCTGCTCATTGTATTTTTCGATTAGAACCGAAAGCACGTCGATAAGCTCATCCTCATCTACAGGCTTTAATAAATAATCAAGCACACCTATTTTAATAGCTTGCTTAGCGTATTCAAACTCATTATGCCCTGTTATTAATATAATCTCCACATGTTTTTTAAGACGCTTTACTTGCTTTGAAAATTCGATTCCGTCCAAAACAGGCATATTAATATCTACAAAACATACGTCGACCTTCAGCTTTGAGCATACCTCCAGCGCTTCTCTTCCGTTTTTTGCCGTTGCTGCAATAGAAATGCCATAATCCTCCCACACTATAAGCGACTTAAAATACTGCACAAACAATTCTTCGTCGTCAATAATAACCGCATTTATCATTTACAGCACCCCCCTCTTAGGAATGGTAAGCCTTACCCTTGTGTAGCTTCCATATTTGCTATCAATGCTTAACCCATAATCCTTGCCGAAATACAGCTTTATCCTTGTATCAACATTTTTCATACCAAAAGAATCCGTCTTTTCCTCCAGCAAAAGTTCTTTAATTCTCTCCGCTTTAATCCCAACGCCGTTGTCCCAAACCGTAACGAAGATCTCTTCTCCCATATCCTCTGTTGTTATAGTTAAAACTCCGGGTCTGTCGCATTCCTTTAAGCCATGATAGATTGCGTTTTCAACCAAAGGTTGTATTGATATTTTAGGTATGACGTAATGGTTAAGATTAATATCAAAATTTTCTTCATATGTAAATATGTTTTCATATCTAAGCTGCTGTATTTTGATGTAGTCGTTTATGTTTTTCAGCTCTGTCCCAAGAGGTATAAACTCCTCCCCTCCGCTTAAGGCAACCCGGTAAAAGTCTGCCAGAGCCTTTGTTGCCAGTTTTGCGCTATCGGTTCGACCCATGTGCGCTAGAATATAAATCGTATCAAGGGCATTATATAAAAAATGGGGCTTTATTTGGCTTTGAATTAATGAAAGTTGTAATATCCGCTTCTTTTCGTATTCTTCCTTTATCTTTTCCATTAAATCATTATTCTCTATAAGCATTGAGTTAAAGGTACAGCTTAAAACCTCGATTTCGTTTTTGCTTGTTATCTCCTTAATCTCAGCGCCCATTCCTATACGTATATTAAATATTGTTTCGCATAAGCTTAGTATAGGTTTTGACAAATACCCTGAAAGCCTAACCGCCAAAAACACGGCTAATGCAAAGGAAGCCACAGCACTTACAGCGAAATAGATAAAAAGCACGTTCATATCCCTCATAACCTCATTAATCGGTACTATATAAACCAAATCTGCCCCCAGCTTAGGTAACTTTTGAGAATTTTGAACAAATCTCCCGCCGTTTAGTCGCATTATGTTTGCTTTACCTTCTTTGCTTTCACCTATCAAAAATTTTGATGAGTATAAGTTTTCATTTGTACCTGACAACACCTTTCCGCCATCTCCAACAATAAAATATGCAGAATTTTTGGTTATACCTAAATCGGAATATATAGCTGAAATTTCACTTTCGTTTAAGGTTGTAAAAAGGTATCCGATTAAGTCGCCTGATATTATGTCATGTACGTTTTTGCCGGATATGATATGCGCTGTTTCTTTGCTGCCGATTGCAAACGAAGGATAGTAGTCCATATTAAACCATACTGTTTGTGAGCCTGCGTTTGACAGCTCCTTGATTAAACCAACAGGTGTGTTGGCCGAAAAGGATTGAGCCATAATTAGGTTTGAAGAATATACTTCGCCGTCTAAATCCATAAAAACAGCATTATTTTTGCTGCCGTAGGCAATAATAGACCTGTACAAGCTTTTCTCAACAGCATTTCTCTCTACTATTCCTTTGTTTTCTCGTCCTTGCTTAGTTTTAATAAACTCAATCTCATTAAGGCTTAAAACAATCATGTTTGAGCATGAATCCATGTTTCTGAGGTTTTCCTCTATTCTTTCGGACACAAGTTTAATGTCATTGGCGGCCACAGTGTTTGTATGTCTAATTACAATATATTGAATAATAAACCCAAGGCCCATAATTAAAATAAGCGACATGTTTATAATAAGAATCGCAAAGCTGATAATGAGCTTCTTTTGAATACTTTGCCTGTCGAATTCAATAAATATGCGCTTCATTTTACCCC
>CAZEYG010000393.1:0-2551 GCA_964516575.1 uncultured Defluviitaleaceae bacterium | reverse complement strand
TTGTTTTATTGCTGTGGTTGTTTATTGTTGAAATATATGCAAAATCAAATTAGTAATTTGATTTTGCAAGAAATAATTTACTTGTACACACCATTCAAAAACCCATATCGCCCTTCGTTTATGTTTTTGGTGAAATGGTGGACTTTAATGCCATCAAGCGAAATGGATGGAATGTCATTTTCCACAATGATAAATTTTCCGTATTGCTGATGTCTAATTAGGTAGTTGTAAAGTCCATTCTTCATTCTACTTGAAACGCTCTCGTCGCCAATGTTTTTGAAGGAAACTGTCGGCGAATCAGCAATAAGAATACCAGGTGCATATTTACCGTGTTCTGTCAAGTATCTCATCACACAAAAAGCCAAAACAGTATTTAAATAGGCAAGATAACCTTTACCAAAGTTAGTTTCCAACTTGGCTTTTCCATCAACGCATATGTCGAAACGCTCGATGTCAAATCGTGCGGAAGCAAAACTATCATAAGCGCACTCCGTCAACATCTCTAAAATGTAGTCGTCAATAGTATCAAAGAACTCCTTTCCAATATGTAATTTCGGCAAATATTTAATTGTAGATCCCTTGTCTTCTTCCGCTTGAACGCTCATTGCGGTTAATTTGCTACCCATTTCTTTTACAGCACGATCTATCGAATCAAGTTCACTCTGGACTTGAATTGCGGTTTGAAACGCTTTTATTTTTATTTTTAACGCATCTTTCTGAGGTTGCAATTCAACATCTATTATACGTTGAATTGCATTTCGCTCATCATTCAATTCTGAAATGTTGCTCTCTATCTCTTTAATTTCTCGCTCTATGTCGGCAAACGCTTCCGTTAAGTCCGCTAATTGCCCGACAAGTCGTGCAGCTTCGATTTTGGCGGTTTCAGAATACGACTTGCGGTTGCGAACAGGCATCACGGTTTCACAAACAGGGCATTTACTGCTTACATGACGATGATTTGCCATGGATATTTCTGATTTTTCTATAAAATGCAAACGTTCAATATCGGTTCGATATTGATTTTGTAAGTATTTATAGCGATTAAGCACGACATTTCGCTCTGTAAGTCGCTCGTCCTCCTCGCTAATTCGGTCAAACACAATTTGTGCTTTATCTGCCGCGCGAAGTATAGAATCTTCTATTTCGGCCATTTCATGAATAGCAGAAGCTATCGCACATTCCAATTCGTAGACGTCTTCAGCTTGCATGTTTTTGGCAATTTGTTCTTTTCGATTACGCAAATGTTCCATTTGCTCGAAGATGTAGGCTTCTATCGCTTTGCGCCCGATTTTGCGTATTTCCTTTGACACTTTTACGTTATCGTCAATATGGTCTTTACCTGTCAATAGATATGCAAGGCAAGCGATAACATAAGTTTCATCTGGAAATTTTTCAGGAAAGAATATCGGTGTTTGGCTGATAATCTTTTTCTCGTGTATTAAGAACATCTGTTTAAGAGTTTTCCAAGTTACGTCCTTTTTGTTTGACATTTCTTGGTTGCTGAATACTTCCGGGTTTCCCTCCGTTCCCAGTAAAGTCATCCATACATCGTTAATATATGGGTTAGGTTTCTTGGCTTTGCTTTTTGTTACAAGATAAGTCGTAGACTTAATTCCATCAATGTTTGTGCTTACATCAATTTTCGTGTCGCCTATTTTGCGCGAAATCAAGACATACCCCCAAGGAGTAACGAGACGCATTTTTACACAGTCGTATCCCGTGTTTTCAACAGAAAATGGTGAACCATGGGTAGGGTCGTCCTTTTCACCGTTGTGACCAAACAAAAAGTTTATACACCTAACAACACAACTTTTGCCACAGTTCGGCTGACCCCAAATAAGGTTCATTCCGGGCGTGAAGTTGATAACAGACTCCTTTCCGCCTTTGCCTGTAGCCATTACTTTTTCAATGTAGAAGTTAGCCATAATAAGACCCCTTTACCGCAAAACTGTTGATTTCTTATAAATTAATGTCAACAGTTCACGCTCTGTTTTTCCTTTGATAGCCATAAGGACACGAACCAAAGTGCTGTAATACTCAGCTGCGTAATCAGAATCAAACTCTGCGCAACATTCCTTGCCCCTGTCGGTGATAACGTAGCAGAATCCAATTTTTGTCTGCTTTACAATAACAAAACCGTCAAGAACCAATTCTATAAGTGCGTCTTTCGTTAAATCTCGCCGCAATGGAAACTCGCCGAACCTGAACACACTATTACCATTTATGTTCTTATCCGAGATTCCGAAAGTTGCGCCGTTTACCGTTATAAAGTCGAGTGCAGATATGCGTTCTACCGTGTTTTCACTACTGTTCTCAGTAGCAAGTATTAGGAGAATCCGAAGCGATACTTCATAAACCGTGTTAAAAATATTATCCATTCACAATCACCCACGACTTTATAGTATCTTCGTTTGCAAGAATATGACAGATGCCCATTTTAACGCTATTGCTGACCCATAATGTATTTCGACTTAGCCAACATATTCGCACCTCACTGTCGGTTGCCTTGCTGAGAACTTCACGCAATCGCATAAGTCCGTTCGGGTAATCC
>CAZEYG010000392.1:0-2552 GCA_964516575.1 uncultured Defluviitaleaceae bacterium | reverse complement strand
CCGAATGTGCTCAGGTTTGCCCGGCTGCCGCATGGGTTCGCCAACCAACCAAATTCTTCCGTATACTTATAGGTGCAAGAACAGGCAAGCAATACCCTAGAATGGGTAAAACATTTATAAACTGGGCAACAGAGGATGTTGTTCTTGGGGTATACCGAAACTGGCCTAAGTTTTCCGCTTGGGTTTTAGATAACAAGCCGGTTTATATGCACGGCGGCCACCTCATCGACATGGCCGGTTATCATAAGTTCAAGGAGCTTATTTTAGAAGGCGTAACCTTAAACCCGGAAGCAACAGTCGCTCAGCGTATTTTATGGTCCGAAACTGAATACAGAGCACAAATTAACGTTAAGCCTTTAAGCCAACACCCAAAAGCAGGCCCTCAATAGGTTTTTTAGAATCAGGTTTTATAGAATCAAAACCCGCAGCGTTCAACCGTTTGCGGGTTTATTTGTATGTATGGATATTTTATGTTATAATATAGACAAACAATTCAAAGGAATGAGTTTATGACCTTAAGAAGCTTGGAAATATTTCTTTCAGTTGCAAAACATGGCAAAATGAGTGAGGCTTCAAACGAACTGCATATATCCCAGCCAACTATAAGCCAAGCAATATCTGAGCTTGAAAAGGAATACGGTGTTTTGCTTTTTGAGCGGTTGTCTAAAAAGCTTTATATAACCGAAGCCGGACGACAGCTTTTAAGTTATGCCCAGAACATTTTGGCTCTTACCGATGAAATGACAAAAAGCATGAAGAATCTTTCTGACCATAAAACAATACTTTTAGGCGCAACAATAACCGTAGGCAAATGCATACTTGTTGACATTGTAAGCCGTTTTGAAAAATTATATCCAAACATAAAGATTTGCGTTACAATTGATAATACCTTAACCATCGAACATCTTCTGATTAAAAGCCAAATTGATATAGCTCTTGTTGAAGGAACCATAAAAAATACTGAGCTTATTATTACCTCGGCAATACCCGACAGCCTTGTACTTGTGGCTCATCATAAACACCCGCTGGCAAAAAGAGACAGCGTCGGAATAAAGGAGCTTTCTAGCTATCCATTCATTTTAAGAGAAAATGGCAGTGGCACAAGAGAAATATTTGAAAGCAAGCTAAGAAAATATAACGTAGCTGTTGATGTGAAATGGAGCTGTTACGGTAATGATTCGATTTTAGAGGCAGTATTAGCAAACCAGGGATTAACTGTTATTTCTGAGCGCCTTGTAAAGCCTTACGTTGATAATAAAGAGTTGTTTATTATACCAATAAGAAATATAAAAATGAACCGGAATTTTAGCCTGGTTCATCACAAAACAAAATATATGTCCGAAGCACTTTTATGCCTTTCAAATTTCATAATACCCCGGCAGTGAAAAACATCATTTTTCACTGCCACCCCTTTGACGTAACCTTGCTGCTCCTAAATGGGTTCACGGTGGTAAAATTAATGACATATTTAATTGCCCCCGTAATAGTAAACGGTTAAGGCTTTTTTCCGCTTACGCTAATATCTATTTTAAATTTATCCTTTTTTGACTTGCCTAAAATCTCATTAACTGTCAAGCGGCCTATCCCACGAACTGTCACAACATCACCGCCGTTCAGTTGCTTTGAAGCGCTTGTACAAAGCGACCAGTTGATAAAAACCTTTTCCCCGTCAACATATTTAGCCGCACAACTCCGTGACAAATGGAACCCGGCGCTTATTATGTTATCAACCCTTAAAGACGAAACCGTAACAACGTTTCCCTGACAACCCTGCTCTACGCCATTTGACGAAACCAACTCTTCATATTGGACCTTGCCACATTCCTCTATTGATACGGCTGCCTTACCTACTCTCTCCAGATTTGCACAAATATACCCACATATATCTGAAAACACAAAAACAAAAGCGCCCTTACCTTCTGAAATTACAATATCACCGATTTTACAACGTACTATTCCAAGACCTAATATAGAGCCTAAGTAATCTCTATGTGTCGGTTGCTTAACAAAATGGCTGTTGTGTTTAATTTGAATTATACTGATAGGGAATTCTTTTTTCTCTATAGGTGATTTGTCATATGAAAATCCTATGATTTGACGTTCGCAAAAATCAGCCCCACCAAAGGCAGTACTATTTAGGCTTGAATAACCTGTTCGCCTAATTGCAGATAAAAATTTACTTGCTTTTATAGGATCCAAAAAGTCTGTAAACGTATTAATACGCCGCTTTTCACACAAAGCGGCGGCGTCAAGGGTTTTGGCAAACAGAAGCCTTTCCTCATTGTCATCAAATGTTTTTAAAAGTGATTGTCTGTCCATTTACGCTAAATAATCCTAAGTATTATGCCTTTAGCGACCTCTATCAGCATAAAAGCAATGATTGGCGAAAAATCCAGCATCATACCCGGCCCACCTAACGGCGAATTACTAAGCAGCTTTCTTATTGGCGCAAGAATTGGCTCCGTTAGAAGATACAAAAGCTGAATCAAAGGACTCTGCCTTATATTAGGCGGCAGCCAGGATACTATTACCCGGGCAAATATAAGCATACT
>CAZEYG010000391.1:0-2561 GCA_964516575.1 uncultured Defluviitaleaceae bacterium | reverse complement strand
AATGTTAAAAATAATTAACAGCGAAGACAAAACTGTTGCATTTGCTGTTGAAAAGGAGCTTGAAAATATTTCAAGAGCCGTAGATATTATTTATGATAAATTAAAAATTGGCGGCCGGCTTGTATATATCGGCGCAGGTACATCCGGCAGGTTGGGTGTTTTAGACGCCGCCGAATGCCCTCCGACTTACGGCGTTCAGGAAAACATGGTAGTAGCGCTTATTGCCGGCGGCAAAGAGGCCTTTACATCGGCCGTTGAAGGGGCAGAGGATAATTTCGAGCTAGGCCGCAACGATTTAATGGATATTAATTTTTCCAAGGATGATGTTTTAGTAGGCCTTGCCGCAAGCGGTCGAACGCCTTATGTGTTAGGCGGCTTTGAATATGCGAACAAACTGGGCTCAAGCACTATTGGCATAACCTGCAACACAAACTCCGAATTCAAAACCTCAACAGACATTTGTATTACTCTTGATACCGGCGCCGAAGTAATTACCGGCTCTACAAGAATGAAAAGCGGTACGGCGCAAAAGCTTGTTTTAAATATGCTGTCCACTTGCGTAATGATTAAATTAGGTAAAGTATACAGCAACCTGATGGTTGACGTTAAGGCCACGAACAATAAGCTGGTAGAACGTGCTAGGCATATAGTCTGCCTTGCAACAGGTGTTGACAGAGAAACCGCCAATACTTACTTAACTATATCCAATTTTTCAGCAAAACACGCAATATTAATGATTTTATTAAATATTGATTTTGAAACGGCGGCTTTAAAGTTAAACGAAAACAACGGAAAAATTAGTAACGTCATTAACGTTTTTCCACAAATTCAAAGTTAATACAGCTTTAAAACCCTGCCCCGCCCCCCGCCAGCAGGGTTTTTTTATTTACAAATATAACATAGATTTTGTAAACTGTAATACATACAAACTAAAAAACCACTGGCATAATTGTATAATTAACAATTATCAAGGAGGTAAGGTTATGAGCAATGTAAACGAAGCAACAAAAAAGAAGTTTAAATTCCCGCATGTTTTTGTCATACTGCTGGGAATGATGCTGTTAGCTCTTTTATGCACATACGTCATAAAATCCGGCGTATACCAAAGAGTTGACGGGCCAGACGGCAGAAAGATTGTTGACCCTACATCATTTTCATTTATCGACAAAAAATTCCTGCCTATTACAAGCTTCTTTTTAGCAATACCAAACGGCTTCATCCAATCAGCTTTAATTATTGCAACTGTGTTTATTATGGGTGGCGCTTGGGAAATTATTAATAAAACCGGCGCAATCGCTGTAGGTATTTCAAAGATTGCAAAAGCCTTATCCGGCCGAGAGTTTTTAGTAATTCCGATTCTTATGGCTATATTTTGTTTTGTCGCTTCTCTTATAGGCGCCGCCGAGTTGTCCTTGGTTTATTTACCGGCTATAATGCCGCTTATGCTTGCCCTTGGCTTTGATACTATGACCGCAGCCGGGACGGTTTTATTAGGTATTAGCGCAGGTTTTTCCGGCGCAGTCAGTAACCCGTTTTCAGTAGGTATCGGCCAGCAAATAGCCGGGCTTCCTATGTATTCCGGGTTTTCATACCGCTTGATTGTTACAATCGTTTTCTACATAATTTCTGTTGCCTTAGTTATTTTATACGCAAAGCGTGTTAAATCTAACCCTAAAAACAGCTTTGTTTACGACGAATCAGAAGCGTTTAAAAAGACAGTTGATCTTGACGTACATTTAGTTAAATTTGAGACTAAACATTCCTTAATAGGTATTCTTTTAATAGCAGCCTTAGGCCTTATGCTTTACGGCGTGCTTAAAAAGGGTTGGTTTATGGCTGAAATCGGCGCAATATTTGCCGCCTTGGGGATTGCTTCTGCTATTATCGGCCGCTTATCCTTAGACGACGCTTGTAACGCATTTACAAACGGCGCAAAAACCGTTATGGGCGCCGCAATTGTTATAGGTCTTGCACGTTCAATACTTATAATTATTGAATCAGGCCAAATTATTGATACACTTATAATGGGTATGGTTCAAGGCCTGAGCTTCTTGCCGGCGCAAGCTAATGCAGTTGGTATATTTATTGTTCAATCGCTGTTTAACTTTGTTGTACCTTCTGCCAGCGGCCAGTTTTTAATTACAATGCCTATTTTCCTGCCTGTCGGCCAATTATTGGGGATAACCCAACAAACTATCGTCTTGGCTTCCCAAATGGGCGACGGCATAACAAACATGATTTACCCTGTTTCCGGCGGTATGATGGCTTGTATCGCTTTTGCAAAAATCCCTTATGAAAAGTGGGTTAAGTTTGTTTGGAAGTATATTGCGCTTTCGACCTTAGCCGGCGCTGTTTTCCTTATTATAGCTCAAGCTATTAACTACGGTCCGTTTTAAAAACAGGAGGTTGCTTAATGTCTGTTTCTATTTTTAAAAATGCTTTTTTAATAGATAGCGTCGCCGATAAGGGCATAGAAAACGCTCTTATAGTTGTTGAAGATTCAATATTTGTTTATGCCGGGGTTTTTAACGAGGTAGTGCTTGATAAATACTCAATGGCCG
>CAZEYG010000390.1:0-2562 GCA_964516575.1 uncultured Defluviitaleaceae bacterium | reverse complement strand
AGAATGATACGTTTTCAAATGTTATATCACCCTTTAAATCCTCCCAGTTTTCTACTTTAGGGTTTATTGCGTCGCCGTATTTTTCGGTCACGTCTTTTCTGTCTGTTACGTCAACCTCCGCCTCCATAAGAGAATAAACCCTTTCGGCGGACGCTTCGGCTCCCTGGATGTCTGAAAAGGTTCGGGCAAGGGTTTGAATAGGGTCAAATATTTGCATTGCGTAGGCAATAAAGGCGGATAATGTACCAAGGCTTATAACCCCTGTCAATATTTTATTCCCGCCGAATGTAATAACCATAGCAACCCCGGCGCTTGAAAGCGACATAACAATCGGATAAAAAGCCGCCGATAGTAAGGCTGATTTTATGCTTGCCGTTTTCATCTCTGTTGTAAGCAGGGTAAACTCCTTTAAGTTTTCGTCCTCACGCCGAATAGCTTTAGTTGTCCTTGCGCCGTTAATCCCCTCGTTAGCAGCGCCGGTAATTTTTGAATTAATCTTTCTTACCTTACGCTGGCTTTCCAGTATGAGCCTTTGGAACACAACGCTAACAATAGCCAACGGCGGTATTATGGATAATATGATAACCGTAAGATTTGTATCCAAAACAAACATGCTAACTATAACTGTAACCAAATAAGCCAGACTCCATACAAGCCCAACGCAGCCCCATGCAATTACTTCGCTTATCCGCAAAATATCAGAGCCTACCCGCGCCATAATCCAACCTACGGCTTTACTATCGTAATATGAAAGAGACAACTCCTGCAGCTTTTTAAAACCTTGCTTTCTAAGGTCATAAATAATTCCTGTCTCAATTTTACCTGAATAATAAACTAAAACATATACATTAACAGCCTGCCAAGTAATAAGCATTAAATAACAAAACACAAAAAGCGGCAGTGTTGTTAAATCCTTTTTTTCAATAAAATTAATAATTGCATAACGGGTAAACAGCGGCGTAAGAACATCAAAAACCGCCATCAGAAGCATTGTCCCCACAACAAGATATAAGGACAACCTATGACCCTTAACGTCATAAAGCAGCTTTAGCCAAAGCCTTAAATCAAACTTACTGCTATATTCAACCTCTTCAAAATAGTCCAACCTAATCCTCCTAAAGCTACATGTAGTCCTCGTCCTGCATGTTTTGTATGCGCCATATTCGGGCGTAAAGGCCGCTGCCCTTTATCAGCTCCTCATGGGTTCCCATATCCGATATTTTACCTTCCGACAAAACAAGAATCTTGTCTGCTTCCATAAGCGTAGCAATCCTTTGAGAAATGATAAAGGTTGTTACGACCTTGCTTCGTTTTTTAAGCGCCTCTCTTATAAGGCTGTCTGTTTCGGGGTCAACCGCCGAAAGTGAGTCGTCAAAAATAAGTATATCGCAATCCTTAATAACTGTTCTGGCGATTGCAACCCTTTGCCTTTGTCCGCCTGAAAGAGTAACACCTCTTTCACCTACCATCGTATTATAACCTTGCTCAAAGGCAGTTATAGCGTCATGAACGGAAGCTGTCTTAGCAGCGTTTGTTATGTCCTCTTCCGTTGCTTCGCTGTTGGCCATTTTAATATTTTCACCTATAGTTTTAGAGAACAAAAACGGCTCCTGCAAAACTATGCCGATTTTTTCCCGCAAGCAGTCCTTGCTGATATTTTTAAGCTCTGTTCCGTTAATGGTTATTGAGCCGCCGGTGTATTCGTAAAGCCTAAGCAGCAGGTGCATCATAGTTGATTTGCCTGAGCCGGTAGCGCCGAGTATTGCAATCGTCTCCCCTTGCCTTGCAACAAAAGATATATTCTTGATAACCTGCTTGTTTTTTTCATAACCAAAGCAAACATCGTTAAAAACAACATCACCTTTTAAATCATGCCATTTGGCCCCTTCAGTATCTTGTTCGGCAGGTGTGTTTAAAACCTCATAAATACGGGTCATAGAAACCTGCATTTTCCCAAGGTCACTTAAAAGCCTGCCTAAATTTCTTATTGGCCATATAAGCATACCCTCGTATGTATTAAAAACAATTAGTGTGCCTAATGTTATTTCTCCCCGGTAAGCCAAAGTTATGCCGTAAAGAAGCACAATAGCAAGCTGAATCATTCCTAACAAATCTGACAGAGCCCAAAAGGCCGACATTCTTTTTATTAGCCGCATATTAAGTCTTTTAAGCTCGGCGTTTTTTTCCTCAAACTTGTCTATTTCAAATCTTTGCCTGCCAAAAGCTCTGACAACACGCACGCCGGTAAGGTTTTCCTGCAAGACGGTGGATAACTCTCCATCCTTTTGGTCACTTAGTAAAAATGCCTCTTTGACCTTAACAAAAAAAACAAAGGAGCATATGAGCAGAACAGGTGTTATGACCAAAGCAGCCAACGTCAGCTTGATATTTAGGTTAAGCATAACGGTTACAGAAAACAACGCAATAAAAACCGTTCTGCCCATTTCAATAATTTGAACGGCTAAAAACTTACGGATAGTTTCCACGTCTGCTGTTGAGCGCAGGATAAGGTCTCCAGTTTGGGCTTTAACGTTATAATCGTATGTTAGTCTTTGAAAATGG
>CAZEYG010000389.1:0-2569 GCA_964516575.1 uncultured Defluviitaleaceae bacterium | reverse complement strand
CCAGCGCAGCTACGAAGGTAAGCCATTGCCCAATCGTCATCTTTTTCAAAATCAATACCCCCCTTATATATTGCTCTACCGAATAAATACCGGATTATCTAAGCTGTTAAAATTCCAACCTTCCGTTATGCTGCAACAGCCGCTACTTGCCAAACGAAAAAATTGCTCTACGCTACGACATTTCTACCTATGAGAACACGTTCTACTTTTTTTGTGCAGCTGAAACTCTGTTTTGAATGAAAGAAACAGCTAACATCACAAACAGCAAAATTACTGAGTAAGCCGAAGCCAAGCCCATCTGGCGGTTTTGGAAGCCGGTTTCGTATATATACTGAACTAGTGTTCGAGTAGCGTTGCCGGGTCCTCCACCAAGCATAAGGTATGTCTGCCCAAACAGTTTGAACGAAGCAATCACCTGCAGCAAACAAATCATGCCGGCAACCCCTCTTAAGGAAGGTAATGTAATTCCCTTGAAGCACTGCCAGCTATTTGCGCCGTCAATTTTGGCGGCTTCATAGAGCTGCTCTGGAATTTCCTGCAACCCAGCCAAAAACAACACCATATTAAAACCCACCGTCCACCAAAGGGTGGCCATAAGCACAGAAACCCAAGCCAGATTAGGATTGTTTAGCCAAGGAATGTTGCCAATGCCTAGCTTTTGGGTGAGCACGTTAAGAAACCCGCTGTGCGGCTGCAGCATCAGCATCCACAGATTAGTCACCACAGATATGGAAAGCGTAAACGGCACAAAATAAGCCCAGCGGAAAAAGCTTCTGCCAGGGATGTTGGCGTTGATAATCAACGCCAACACAAGCCCGGCCACCACAAGCACAGGGGTTGATATTAGCACAAAATAAATGGTGTGCCAAAGAGATTTCCAAAAATCAATGTCTTGAAATGCATTGATGTAGTTAGCTAACCCAACAAACCTTGACTTCATACCCAGCCTGTAGTTAAACAGGCTGGTGTATGCGCCTTTGAAAACGGGATAGAGCATAAACAATGTGTAAAAGAACAAAAATGGTGCTGTAAAAGCAATTGCTGCCAGATGTGACTTCAAAGTCTCGCTTTTTTTTGTGCTAAGCTTTGTATTAAGTTCTGTGTTAAGTTTCATGGCATCAAGCTCCTGTCCTGCACCAATTTTTATTCAGAAAGCGCTTTGCTAACATCGGTGGACATGGCCTTTAAAGTGTCTTGCGGTGAAGACTGACCTGTTTGCATACTCTCAAGCTGAGCACGAATCGCCTTAATTGCGCCTAAAATGTTGGGATTCTGTGGATAGAAAACTACCATTTCCTTAGCATGAACATATTCGTCGCGATGAGGAAGCTTCTTAACCTCGTCGGAATTAGCCACCTTGGTATTGGCAGGAATGTGCCCTGCTCTAGCCCAAGGATAGGCGTTTTGACTGCACCAATTAGCAAACTGTACGGCATATTCATAATTATCGCTATTTTTCTGGGTTGGAATCACAAGAGTGTGGCTGTCACCCCAAGTAATCTGGCGATCAAAAAGCTTTGGTATTGGCATAATACCGAAATCAACACCAGAGTCTGTTACCATACCTACTGTCCATACGCCTGCAAAAGCAATGGCAGCTTTGCCGGCGGCAAACTGTTCTTGTCCTGATTTGATGCCCTCGGGCCAAGTTTTATCAGTATATGTAAGGTCATACATCGTTTGAACGGCTTTCAGACCCTTTTCGTTGTCAAAGGCGGCCGACATGCCGTCAGGAGTTGTAAACTCGCCGTTTTGCTGGTTGTAGAGCACCCACCAAACCCATGTTGCAAAGTTGGTGGAAAGATTGCTTGCTGCAAGCGGAATAATATCTTCCGGGGTTTTATCCTTTATTTGTTTCAGCGCATTACGAAAGCCGTCAATGCCCTCTCCAAGATCGGGAGTTCCATCAGCTTTAAGCAAACCGCTCTCAGAAAGCAGCCTCTTGTTGTAGTACATAATCATCGGATGAGTATCTAGTGGGATTGCAACATGTTTGCCGTCGAATATAGTGCTCTCAACGAGACCGGGGGCATAGTCTCCCCATGGGATGTCGTAGCTATCAAGCTCATGGAAAGCATTTTCGATGCGGGATATGTCGGTGAGACGGGAAGCATGGATGATAGCAATATCGGGTGCTTCCTTAACGGCCATTGAGCTAGGCAGCTTTGTGTAGTAGTCGGCTTCCAGCATCGGCAGCACATCAATTTTAATATTGGGGTTTTCCTTCATAAAGGCTTGAACCATCTCGTTCATGTAGTCACCGTCACCGCCAGTGAACATGTTCCAGAAAGTTAGAGTAACCTGTTGCGACTTTGCGTCGGCCGAGGATGCGGGAGCCGCTGCGGAAGGTGAAGCTTGCGGGGCCGCTGATGATGCAGGGGTTGGAGTTGAAGCTCCGCCGCCACATCCGGTTAACAGCGCAGCGGACAATGCAACAGACAATGCAATTGATAAAAACTTTTTCATTAATTAGCACCTCCTTAATAATATGAAACCTCATATAATTTCAGTATATCTGAAACTATATGTTTTTTTACATGAAAGATTATTTTGTTTTTATAACAAAACC
>CAZEYG010000388.1:0-2569 GCA_964516575.1 uncultured Defluviitaleaceae bacterium | reverse complement strand
AACATACCGTTTTTTTATTTGTTATATAGGCTTTTCCCAATCAATATACATTCTCCATAGTCATAGATTACACCTCCTTGACATATATTTAATATAGCAAACTTCTAGGGAGGTAATTTTATGTTAAAAGAGCCGGTTAAAGAGAAAATCGCTCTGGATCAAAAAATAGGTAAGCAAACGACGCAAGTGTTGCTTGAAGGTGATATAATAGTGCCGGATACTAAGCCCGATATGGCTATTATGCTTCAGGCTGACGCTTCCGCTGCAATAGAGCGGGCGGAAGGCTTAAACGACAGAGTTAATTTTATGGGTAGACTGGACATACAGGTTTTATACCTGGCAAGGGGCAGTAGCAGTCCCGTACATAGCATGGCCGTAACAACGTCTATAGACGATTTTATTAATATGGACGGAGTATCAAGGGAAGTATGGGTTGATGCAAAGGCTCATATAGCAAATATTGATTATAAGATGATAAACGACAGAAAAATCAACTACAGAGCTATTGTTGACGTATCGGTTTTTGCCGAAAGTACAGACGAGCACGATATAGTTGTGGATTTAGAGGACGTTCCAGGCAACCAGCTTTTGAAAAGCTCTGTTAATCTTAACCGTACTATTGAGTGCAAGTCTGACAGGTTTGTTACAAAGGATGACTTTACAATCGAGCCAGGTAAACCAAATATCCGTGAAATATTACAAACAAACGTTACTATAGCTAATAAGGACGCCAGAGTTTCAAACGGCAGGGTAAACATTAACGGCGACCTTATTATAAAAGTCCTTTACAAAGGTGATAACGAAAGCAGCCTTATTGAAATGTCCGAGCATGAAATCCCGTTTAGCGGCGGAATAGACGCTACAACCGCAAGGGACGATATGTACGCCGACGTTTCTCTTAGCGTCATAGACCAATACATACAGGTAAAGGCCGATGCTGATGGTGAGGATAGGAGCATTGATGCCGAAATAACAATAAACGCTGCCGTTAAAATCGGTTGTGGCCAGACTATTGAAATATTAGAAGATGCCTATTGCATTAATAAGGTGTTGAATATTACTAAAAATCCGATAAACTACTCCAAGCTTATATGCCACAACAGGAACCAAAGCCCTGTTAAAGAGATTGTTACGCTGGCGGATGAGTGCCCGGATATATTACAAATTTTTTCGGTTACAGGACGGCCTTATGTTCATGAGATAAAAATTGTGGACGATAAAACTATAGTAGAAGGCTCAATAGATGCAAACGTATTATATATTGCTCAAAGTGATGAAGCGCCGTTGTTTTCTTATAAAACAGTAGCCCCCTTTAGGCAGGTTATCGAAACAAAAGGCGCTGTAGACGGCATGGACGTTTCTCTTGACGCAGGCATTGAACACGTTAGCTTTAATATGCTTAGCGGCAGAGAAATGGAGCTTAGATTCCTGCTTAGCTTCAACACAAGCGTTTATAAAGAAAAAGAAATGAATATCATAACAGATATTCAGGCTGAGGAGCTTGATAAATCAGTTCTTGAGGGAATGGCCAGCATGACTATTTACGTAGTACAAAAGGGCGATGATTTATGGAAAATTGCAAAGAAGTACAATACGTCTATAGATGATTTGCTGGCGGTTAACGAAATCGAAACACCAAGTAGAGTTCTTCCTGGTCAAAAACTTTTGATTCTTAAGAAGGTTGAATAATATAGGTTTTAATATTACCTCGCTGCTTAGCGGCGGGGTAGTATTTTATTTATTTGCTTGACACATATTAAATAATGGTGTATCATTGCAAATGAGAACGATTACATTACTGAGGAGCGAGGAATATGTAACCGATTACAAAACATGATAATCAGTTAGACTCTGCTTGTGCCTCTATGTAAAAGCTCTACAGGTAATACGATATGCTCAGCCCGCTTTCCAGGGTTTTCGATATGTTCAAGCAATAGCCTAGCGGCTAAGACTCCAACCTCTACGTTAGGACAACTAACAGTGCTTAAGGGAGGTGTTGAATAACCTGTCATCGGTATATTATCAAAACCTATAATTTCAACTTCGGAAGGCACGTTAAGACCAAGCTCGTTTGCGCCTCTTAAAGCGCCAAGAGCGATATGGTCGTTCATACACATATATGCAGTTGGTTTTTTGGCTTTACTATGGGCTTTTATAAGGGCAAGTCTGCCGCTTTCCATATTATCGAAACGTGCAGGTTCAATAGTCAGCTTGATTTTATCTTTCAGCCCGTTAGTCTTCAAATAGTTGTTAACAGCGCCAATCCGGCGCTTAGATACCATAAATTCCGGTTCGCCGCTTATTATAGCAATATGTCGGTGTCCGTTTTTAATAAAAAACTCCAAAGTCTTAATGACGCCTTGTTCGTCATCAATATATACACTGCTGCATTTGTAGTTTTTGGGCATACGTTCAAGTATTACTGCAGGGACCATCAGATTTAAAAGCACAGCTTCAAACTTGTTTGTAATAAAGTCTGAACCGGATACAATAAAACCCTTTACCTGGCGCTGGTCGATTTTTTGCAGAATATCAAGCTCCTTGTCTTGATAATTCTTGCCTGATATAA
>CAZEYG010000387.1:0-2570 GCA_964516575.1 uncultured Defluviitaleaceae bacterium | reverse complement strand
ATTGCGACGGTTAGGGCTTGACTAAACTATAAATTTACAGCTTTGGACAAGCTCAATAAATAAACATAACACTTTACAAAAACTAAGGAGGGTACTACATGAATGATTCAAAGATTAAGGTTTTGCTGGCAGATGATAATAAAGATTTTTGCGATGTAGTGAGTAATTATTTAAGCAAGCAGGAGGATATAGAGGTTGTAGCTATTGCTTATGACGGGATAGACGCTTATAACAAAATTTTGTCGTTAAAACCCGACATTGCCATATTGGACGGAATAATGCCAAGGCTTGACGGCTTAGGTGTTTTAGAAAGATTAAACAAAATGCCCTATGACGAAAAAACTGATAAACGTCCGATATGTATTATGCTTTCAGCAATGACCCAAGAAAAAGTAACAAGACGTGCTCTTGATTTAGGCGCTTTATACTACATAGCAAAACCTTTTGATATGGAATCCCTCGTAACAAGGTTAAGGCAACTTAAAGAACAGGTTTCAACAATCGCCAAACCAAAGAAACCGGAAGGCGACAAACGAAACACAGCAATGGATTTAGAGGTTCGAGTAACCAATATATTAATAGAAATCGGCGTTCCGGCTCATATCCGTGGTTATAACTATATGCGTGAGGCAATAATGCTGGCCGTTGAGGACATAGACGTTCTAAACTATATAACAAAAGAGCTTTACCCAACTATCGCCAAAAAATGCAACACAAGCCCAAGCCGTGTTGAGCGTGCAATCCGCCATGCAATAGAAGTTGCCTGGAGCAGAGGTGAAGTTAGCGCCATAGACAATTTATTCGGTTACACTATTAGTAATAGCAAGGGTAAGCCAACAAACAGCGAATTCATTGCCCTTATAGCCGACAGATTAAGGCTTGAGCTTAAAGCAAGCTAAAAACAAAAGCTCAAGCAAGCTTGTGGGCTTGGCTCATTACATCAGCTAAAATCAAACGACTGTAATCCAAAATCTTTTAACGGTTACATTATCACGCATACATATTGAGTCAAAAACTCCGCCGTTTTTTAATATAACCTTTTCCGACGGTTTATTGCTTTCATCACAAGTTATGCGGATTTTGTCAACACCAATAACTTTCAGCTTTTCTATAGAAAGCCGGAGAATTTCCGTGCCATAACCATGGCTTCGGTCACAAGGGCGAATTCCATAACCAACATGGCCGCCGTATTCATATAATTCCTCGTTTAGCTTATGCCGTATGTTGGAAACACCCAACATACGGCCGTTGTTATTTAAAAGCCAAAAGGTAGAGCATTCCACCTGCCCGGCCTTTAGGTTTTTGCCGACGCTTAAATCGTTAAGATAATTAACCATAGCGCCGAAATCAGAATAATCCAGCTTTAACACCCACGGAATAAGGCTTTCACGTGCCGCCTTCCATTCTTTAAGCATTTCAATATACTGTGCCTTATAAGCCCATGACGGCTCTGCCAAAAACAGCTCGTGCATGTATTCACCGCCCTGCAGCATTTAAACTAACCATTTAACCTAAGCCTTTAAATTAAACACCATTTCTCCGTTAAAGTCAATCTCCAAGGAATCCCCTGCCTTAAATTTACCGTCCAAAATGTTTTCAGCTAACTTATCCTCGATTTTTGTCTGTATCGCCCGCCTTAACGGACGTGCGCCGAAGGTTTTGTCGTAACCCTCTTCTGAAATGCTGTCGATTGCCGCATCCGTAATTGAAACGGTAATATCCATTGTCTTTTTAACTCTGTCTATAACCTCTTTTGTCATCAACCTGACAATCCGTGAAACGTCCTCCTTATCAAGAGGATGGAAGACAATAATATCGTCGATTCTGTTTAAAAATTCCGGACGGAAAATGTTTTTAAACGCGTCCATAAAGCTTTTCTTCATGTCCTCATAGGATTTTTCGGCGTCGTCTTTTGAAACAAAACCCAGCTTTTTAGGCGCAACGATATTTCTTGCTCCGGCGTTTGACGTCATAATAAGCACTGTGTTTTTAAAATCAACCTTCTTACCTTGGCTGTCGGTTATATGACCGTCCTCCAGCACTTGAAGCAGTATGTTAAAAACATCGGGGTGCGCCTTTTCTATTTCGTCGAACAGAACTACGGAGTAGGGTTTCCTGCGGATTTTTTCACTTACCTGGCTACCGTCGTCATAACCTACATAACCGGGAGGTGAGCCAATCAGCTTAGAAACGCTATGCTTCTCCATATATTCGGACATATCCACCCTTATAATCGAATCCTCGTTGCCAAACAACACCTCGGCTAAAGCCTTTGAAAGCTCTGTTTTACCGACGCCTGTAGGGCCTAGGAACAAGAAGGAGCCAATAGGGCGCCTTGGGTTTTTAAGACCAACCCGGCCTCTGCGTATAGCCTTTGAAACAGCCGCAACAGCTTCGTTTTGCCCGATAACCCTTTCGTGGAGTATTTCTTCCATACGCATGAGGCGCTTTGTTTCTTCCTCTTGTAAACGGCGCACAGGGATACCTGTCCAACCGGCGACAATATCGGCTATTTCTTCTTCGTCTACTAAATGTGTGCCGTTGTTGTTTGAATCTTTCCATGTTTTTTT
>CAZEYG010000386.1:0-2572 GCA_964516575.1 uncultured Defluviitaleaceae bacterium | reverse complement strand
AAAGCTTATGTCTATACGCTGTAAAATGGAAATTTCAATATCGTTAGATGCGGCAACAGAAAAAACCTTTAACCGTATTAGAGGGTATGACTTTAACCGTGTTATTTCAAATATCAAAAATCTTGTTGATGCTAAAAATGAGGCAGGCAGAACTGATATTGAAATTAGAATAAACATGGCTGTTATGCGTGAAAATGTTACAGAGCTTGAAGCATTTGTGCGGCTTGGTAAATCATTAGGTGTTGACAATGTTGAGGTTTGGCCTTTGCATTTTAAAACACAAGAGGAGCAAAGCTGGGTTGTAAACAAAGATGGTTTTATGTTTTTTTATTACCAGCAAGAGCTTATTCATTATCCTAATCTAACAAAGAAAATGCTTGATGTGGCAAAAAGTGCGGCAAAAGAACTTGACATAGGGTTTTGTGAATTTGTGCCCCTTGTTATTAGAAAAGCGGAACACGACATACCATACCCGCTAACAAAAGAGGAGTTTTTACAATACGAAGAAAAAATGCAGTTTGAGCCGATGACGTCACCAAAAGAAATAGGCACAATTAATTACCAATCCTGCAGCGCACCATGGAACTCATTTACCGTTTTTATGAACGGTGATGTAAAGCCATGTTGTTTAATTTCTTCGTCAGTTGGTAATGTTTATGCTAATTCTTTTTGGGATATATGGAATGGTGAAAAAATGATTAAGATGAGGCAGGGAGTTATAAACAAAAGGCTTCATCCGGCCTGTATCGCTGCTAACTGCGGTTTTGTTAATACGGCTAAAGAATTAGAAAAGGAGCTTTTACCCTTTAATCATATTCTATATTTTGGAGATGAAAATTCAAATTATATAAAGTATTTAAATATAAATAGCTTTTTACCTCCAGACTTTTTCGGGACTTGGTTTAATATAGAAAACACAACTATTTCATATTCGCCGGTCTCAGAAGTTGAGCATAGGCTTCTACTGCAAATTAAGCCTTATATCTTTGACGAGATTGTCCTGCAAAAAATATATATAACCATTGGAAATCATAAACACTTGCTAGAGCTTAATTGTATAGAGCCAAAAGAAATTGAACTTACCGTTTGTCAAAGCGATTATGATAGTAACGGTAAAATAACGGTGAATTTTTTATGTAGTGATGTGGATATTAAACCTAACATTGATTCATCGGCTTTTCAAATCTTAAGCCTTTGCTTGTTAAAGGCATAGTATCTTTAAAACGAATTTCTTAGGAGGTTTATTATGGGAAATGTTGTTTGTAAAACATTAGATCAACTGGCTGACAAGCTTAAAGGGAAAACAATTTTTATTCGCGGTAAAAACGTTTTTACTGTTCCGACAATAAAACATTTAATAAAAACCTTAAACATAAAAGAAAATATCTTCATTGTGGATAAAGAGATTTCTTCAAACCCAGAGAAATATTATATAGAAGACGTTGAAGTCTGCAAGCTCAGCCCTGATGATATAACAGACTACAAAGAAAGTTTTACAATAATATTGGCAAGAGTAAGTTACCCTCAAATTGAAGCTGAGTTAGCTGAAAAGCAAGACTGCGAATATATTTCGCTATATCCTCTTATTGAGCAAAGTGATGAGTTTATGACGTATGATAAAGCAATAGGCTTATTTAATCACCCTGTAGCTTTTGATGAAAATGAGCTTTCACGTTACCATACTTACGTTAATCAAATAGCCTATATGCATAATTTTGGTATATTAAACGTTTCTGAAATTGTTGACAAACGTATTTTAGACTGGGAATGTGGCTTTGGTTTATTCAGCAGAATATTCGTTGCCCTTGGAGCAAAAGAGGTTGTTGCA
Source organism: uncultured Defluviitaleaceae bacterium (assembly GCA_964516575.1). Lineage (GTDB taxonomy): Bacteria > Bacillota > Clostridia > Lachnospirales > WRBF01 > CAZEYG01. The sequence goes on along the minus strand of CAZEYG010000386.1, from coordinate 744 downwards.
AGTGACACATTTTTAGATGCAAAGGCAATTAAAAACGAGTTATTTAATAATGTTACATTTGTAAATAAACCCATTGAGCAATTAGACTGTGAACCGTTTGATATTATTTTCGGAAACACTGTTACCGAACATCTGCAAAATCTTGTAAGTGCGTTTGATACGTGCAAAAGGCTTCTAAATGACAATGGATTTTTAGTAGTATGCCACGACAACTATTTTCAGCCGTTAGGCCACCACGATAGTGTGTTTTTAGGTTACGATAACAGAATTTGCAAGCCTATAGCCCCCCGTTGTTATGACTATAAAGATTGCACAATTTCAAGCGAGTTTAGAAAAAACCTGCCTTTAGTTCGCAACTGTGTTATACATCTAATACGCAATAGCGCAATAAACGATAATTCAGATAATGATTGCGAAAGCTGCAGCTATTACAGGCGTTCTATTCCTTGGGCCCATATTATTTTTCAAAATGAGTTTAATGCAGTGTTCCCAAAATCATTTAACACGGGGCAAAGTGGTAGTTTTTTAAACAAGGTAAATCCGTTTATGTTAAAACAACTAATTATTGAAGCTGGGTTTGAAATTGAGGAGCTTTCTAAGTCTTACTGTGATAATCAAATTCCGCCTATACTTTTAAATAATTCGGATTATAACGTTACAGCAGAAGATTTAACAACATGGATTGTAAACGTAAGGGCGGTTAAAAGCTGCGATTAGAAAGGATAAAACTTTATGAATAATCGT
>CAZEYG010000385.1:0-2572 GCA_964516575.1 uncultured Defluviitaleaceae bacterium | reverse complement strand
AAGCCGGTACAAAAGTAACCGATGGTTATAAAATACTTCTTTACGCCGGAAGCAGCAGTGAAAATGCAGAGCTTGTTACTGTGCCCGATTTAATTGAGATTCCGGCTTATATCGCCAAGGATATGGCTGAGGACATGGGTTTTACAGCTTTTATATATGAAAGCAGGCAAGAGACGCCGGAAGAAAACAAGGACATACCAACAGACACAAATAATGAAGCAGACGAGGGGAATGTTTTGCAAGATGAGATTGAAGACGAAAAAAGACCGGAGCAAAAGCTGAACGAAAAACTTGTTTATGAGCAAATGCCACTTCCGGGTATTAAGATTCAAAAAGGGTCCCAAATAAAGCTGAAAGTAAAATAATGGTTATACAGGTTTTGAAGCCTTAATAAAATATATATAACGATAGCAAATATGAGGTTATATATATGAGGTCTACATTAATAAGCAGAAAAAAAATGATATTTCTAATGGCTTTATTTGAGGTAGCGTCGGTGCTGTTAATCGTTAGAATACTAGCCATACAGTATTTCAGCGGAAATGAATTACAGCAGAAGGCGTATGAGCAGCAAACCCGTGACAGAATCATATCCCCTGACCGGGGTGGCATACTGGACAGGAACATGCTTGGTATTGCAAAAACCGAAACGGTTGCCTCCATTAGCGTAATACATAATCAGCTTAAGGATAAGGAGAAGGTTGCAACAATACTTTCCCAAAGGCTTGAAATGGACTACGACCTGATTATGGAAAAGCTAAACAAGAAGGTTGCCCTTGAAAGGATTAAAACAAAGGTTGACAAGGAAGCGGCGGATGAAATAAGGGCTATGAATTTAGCCGGAGTTGTGGTTGACGAAGGCATAAAAAGAGTTTATCCTTACGAAACTCTGGCTTCCCATGTTATCGGTTTTGTGGGCAAGGATAATCAAGGCATAATTGGCCTTGAGGCAAAATATGACAGCTACTTAAAAGGCAAAGACGGCAAAATTATGACAGAAACCGACGTTAGAGGCCGTGAGCTTGAAACAGGGCAGGAATACCGGGTAGAGCCAAGAGCAGGATACAATCTTGTAACAAGCCTAGACGTAATATTACAAAGATATGCAGAGCAAACGCTGGAAAAAATAGTTGAGGCAAAGGACGCAAAACGTGGCTGTATTATTCTTATGAATCCACAAAACGGCGAAATATACGCAATGGCAAACAAACCGGATTTTAACCTGAATGACCCGTTTACGATAACTGCACCCGAGCTTAGAATGGGCTGGCAGCATTTTACGCAACAGGAGCAAACCAACTACCTAAACCAAATGTGGCGTAATTTCAGCATAAACGATACCTATGAGCCAGGTTCTACCTTTAAGGTCTTTACTTCGGCGGCCGGGCTTCAGGAAGGAGTTGTTCAGGAAAACAGCATGTTTACCTGCTCCGGCTCACATACCGTTGGCGGCAGACAAATAAAATGCTGGAGATCACCACGAAGTCATGGCGCAGAAACCTTTGTACAGGGAGTTTACAACTCATGTAACCCTGTGTTTATGATAGTAGCTGAACGGCTTGGGCCGGAGGTTTTCTATAAATATATGGACGAATTTGGCTTTGATGAAAAAACGGGAATTGACGTGCCCGGTGAAGCTGTTGGTATTATGCACAAGCTGGAAAATGTTGGGCCTGTAGAGCTTGCTACTATGAGTTTTGGCCAGTCGTTTCAAATAACGCCGCTGCAGCTTATGCGTGGGGCTTCCGCCGTTATAAACGGGGGGTATTTGGTTACTCCACACTTTGCTACAAAGGTGTTGGACGATAAAGGTAATATTGTTGAAGAATTTGTATATGAAAAAGGTAAGCAGGTTATTTCCCAAGAAACATCACAGTTGATGACTGAAATATTGGAGGGTGTTGTTTACGAAGGCACAGGCAGCAAAACCTACATACCCGGTTATAGGGTAGGCGGCAAGACAGCTACAAGCGAAAAATTGCCAAGACGAAGCGGCAAATATATTGCGTCATTTTTGGCTTTTGCACCGGCTGAAAAGCCGGAGGTTGTTGCTCTTGTTCTAATAGATGAGCCGAAGGGCGCATACTACGGCGGCCAGGTAGCAGGGCCTGTTATGAAAGAACTTTTGGAAAACACGCTTCCATATCTAAACATTACGCCGATATATTCAGAGGCGGAAAATCAGCTTCCTAACGCCGGTGTTGTAATAGTGCCGAACTATTTAGGCCAAAGCTTGAAGGATGTTAAAAAGGATTTGGAGGCCTTAAGGCTTAAATGCACCGTAGTTGGAAAAGGTGATGTTGTAGTTGGCCAATTCCCTCTTGCGGGCGAGGAAGTTAATAAGGGTGAAGAAGTTTTGCTATATGTTAAAAGTTCTGAAAACCTAGAAAATATAGAAACAGAAACCAGTTGGCAAGAAGAGTAAAGGGGTGCTTTATGAAACTGTTTGATGTATTGAAAAATACCGGCTATGAAGTAATTTGCGGGGATGATGCTGAAATAAAGCATATCACCATAGACTCCCGAAAGGTTAGAAAAGGCTCTTTGTTTTGTTGTATAAAGGGCTTTAAAA
>CAZEYG010000384.1:0-2606 GCA_964516575.1 uncultured Defluviitaleaceae bacterium | reverse complement strand
GTATTGCAGATTGAGCCGTGAGGATGACGAATTACAGGGGGATTCAAATAGCATTATAAACCAAAAGAAAATGCTGACGGCTTATGCCGAACAAAATGGCTTTCAAAACATTGTCTGTTACGTTGATGACGGCTATTCGGGTACAAATTTTCAAAGACCCGATTGGAAGCGTATGATAGCAGAGGTTGAAGCCGGTAATGTTAGTGCGATTCTGACAAAAGATATGTCGCGTCTTGGCCGGGATTATTTGCAGGTCGGAATGTATACCGAAGTTATATTCCGTGAGAAAAACGTGAGATTTATAGCTGTAAACGATAATGTCGATTCGGCAAAAGGCGAGGACGATTTTACACCATTTAGGAACATAATAAATCAGTGGTATGCCCGAGATACAAGCCGTAAAATCAAGGCCTCTTGTAAAGCCAAAGGTATGGAGGGCAAGCACCTTAACGCTCACCCTGTTTATGGTTATCTATGTGACCCAAACAACAAACAGCAATGGATTATCGACCCCGAAGCTTCACTTGTTGTTAAACGAATATTTAATTTGGCATTAGAGAGCAAAGGGCCGTATGAAATAGCTACAATTTTAGAGAACGACAAAGTATATGCACCTGCATATTACCTCTCTCAAAAAGGGATTGGGAGCAGTAAAAACAAGGTTTTCAAAGACCCTTACAGGTGGGTTGGCTCTACGATAAAGGAAATACTTAAACGCAAGGAATACTTGGGGCATACGGTAAATTTCAAGACCTATAAGAAATCGTATCGGGATAAAAAGACCCTTAAAACGCCGGTTGAGGAACAAGTGGTTTTTGAGAACACTCACGAACCTATAATAGATAACGAAGTTTGGAATACCGTCCAAAGGTTAAGGCAGACTAAACGCCGCCCACCGAGTTTAGGTGAAGCTAACAGGCTTACAGGACTGTTATTCTGTGCAAGTTGCGGTGAAAAACTGTATAACAATCGTAGCGACAGCAAGGGCAAACCGCAGAGCAGTTATGTTTGCTCAACATACAATAAGCACACATCAGACTGTACCGCTCACTATATCCGTTCTGATGTACTGGAAAGCCTTATCTTAGATGCTTTGCGTTCTGTAAGCAGTATGGTTAAGGAGAACGAGGGCGAGTTTGTAAGGCTTTTACAGGAAACAAGCCATTCACAGCAACAAGAAACGCTGAAAATCAGTAAAAAGCATATAGCAGACAACGAAAAACGAATAGCAGAGCTTAACAGTATAATCCGCAAGCTATATGAGGATTATCTATCTGAAACACTCACAAAGAAGCGCTTTGAGCTTCTGACAAGCGATTATGAAGCTGAACAGGAAACATTGGAACAGCAGAATACAGAGCTTAAAGCCGAGCTTGACAGGCTTTCGGAACAGGAACGTAATGTAGACAGCTTTCTTGAACTGGTGAAAAGGTATACAGACTTTACCGAACTGACAACACCTATGCTCAATGAATTTGTGGAAAAAATCGTTATCCACGAGAAAGAAAAGCACTACCGCAAGGCAACTACGCAGAAAGTTGATATTTATTTTAACTTTGTGGGTAAGGTGGAATGTTCGGGAATTGAAGCGGAGATAGACAAACGGAGTACCTCCCCCATAAAGAAACGAGTGGCAAAGAACACTTATTTCAAGCCGCTTGGTGAGTATTTAGAGCGGCAGACCGAGCCACTATTGAAACTCACCTACACCGAGATAGAGCAGATAATCCACCGCAAGCTGTGCCCGTCTGCTTACAAGCATAGGAGTTACTGGTATCCACGTTACAATAGTCCTACGGCGAATGTTATTTACAATTCGGGGTATGACATTGATAAGGTGGATATGAATGAGTTTGTTGTGTGGCTTAAAAAGCCTGTTGAAGAATGCGAAAGCTTTGCACTTGTGGATGTGGTGTAAATTATACTTAATCTGCCAGATGGATTGAAGACACCATCTGGCAGAGATAAAAACGGAGAATTGAAAATTGCGTATGAAAAGTAGGAAAAGTAGAAAGAAAAATTCATGTTTTAATGATTTCTTCATCTACAAATATTTAAGAGGAAATCAGGGTTTCTCTTACATATTTCGCTTAGTATCAATACTATATTTACCTGCCTTTTTAGTATCACTATACTGCTTGTTGTTTAGGACTTATGAATTAGTAAATATAAACATTCCTTTTTTTGTTTGCGGTATTTCTGGCAGTATGTGGTTTATATTGGGACCGTTTTTAATTTATAAATGTATAGATAAATTTATTGGATTTCAAACTGATGCAAAATTAAATGGTGAAACTAAAAAATATTTTAATACAAAAAAACATAGCCATTATAAGTGGTTTTTGATTTTTTTAGTGACCTCTACAATATTGTTTAGTATACTTGTTGTTGGTGGAATACTTTTATTTCCAGAGATTTTAACAAGACATATTTCGAAAGGGTATAATGATACGTTGTTTTATGTCATTCTATGTTATTTGGTATATTTCTCAATTTTTGCTTCAACTGCATTTGCTTTTATATTGTTATTCAGCAAAATAATAATTGAAAATTCTATGAAAGACATATTTGCTTATAATCCAACAAGGCATTCTTCATACACCACT
>CAZEYG010000383.1:0-2606 GCA_964516575.1 uncultured Defluviitaleaceae bacterium | reverse complement strand
AACCGTATAACTGGCAGCCAAAAGGTTTTGCTTATTTCTGTCGTAAATGTTGCCCCTTTTTGCATGGATTGGCGTTTCGATATTGTTATGGTTGATTTGCTGGGCTATTGCTCTTCTTTCATATTCGTCCCCATGAACGCTTTTAATCATTAAAACCTGTATTCCCAGCAATACAAAAACAATACTAAAAACACCGCCTATAAACACCAGCTTACTGTTTTTGATAAGCAATTCTTTTCTAGTATTATTTTTAGCGGCTTTAATTCTTTTTGCATCCTTCATTGATTTATTTGTATTTCTCCTCTCATGATATTACGGCGGCATTTTTCACTGTCATCCCTGTCTTGCCGTCGAATGTGTTACTAAAATTTACCGGAGAACACAGCATACAGTTTAGTTAATCTTGAAACAAATGAATTGTCGGGCTTTTGGGCTGTGTTATTTTGCACTACGTAGTTTTGCTTAGGTACTGTTATGGTTATTATCTGATGAGGTTTGGGTTTTCCCATTCCCAGCTTTGTAACGGCGATTTTTTCAATCTCTTTTAGATCCCTATTTTGAGCAACCTTAGCGCTCTTTTGAAGGTTAGCTTCATAAAGCTGATTGTATTCGCTTCTTAAAGCAGCTATCTGACTTCGCTTTTGCGCTATCATTACTCCAGTAAAAACAATACTTAGTATACCTAAGAAAATAATAGCAATTGTAACGGCAGAGAAAAACGTGATTCCGGCCTTATTATCCTGTACCATTTCGTATCTGGTTTTTGCTGCTTCAAGAGCTGCTTTTTTTTGCTTAGCCATCTGATAGGCTTTTCTTTGCTTTTTAGTTCGTTCTAAGCTTTTAGCGTCCGGCCTTGGCCTTTTTTTTGTATTATGTTTAAGGGTTTCTCTTTCACGAGGCTCAATATCAAAAGCCTCGGATGTAGCCGAATAATACATCGAATGATTGTTGTACCCTGCATTATTGTTTGTATTAGCCCTGCGGCTTGTATTTTTGACTGCCTTCCTAGCCATTTTGCGCCTCCTTTATCATTGGTTATTATAATTTTTCTGCTATTCTTAGTTTTGCCGACCGGGCTCGTGGATTAAGCTCCAGCTCGCTTTCAGATGGTAAAATCGGTTTTTTGGTTATAATTTTTACGACAGGCTCCTTGCCACACATACATTTAGGGAAATCTATAGGGCATATACATGGGTTTTGTAGGCTTCTGAATCCATTTTTTACAATTCTATCCTCCAAAGAATGGAACGTTATAATACAAAGCCTGCCGCCCGGATTTAAGCAATCCGCCGCATCAGTCACTGCTTGCTCAAGTATTAAAAGCTCGCCGTTTACCTCTATTCTGATAGCCTGAAACGTTCTTTTGGCCGGATGTGGTCCGTCTTCTCTAGCGCCCTTTGGTATTGCTTTTTTTATAACCGACACCAGCTCAAAGGTTGTTTCTATGGGCTTTAGTCTTCTTTCAGCCGCAATAAACTCTGCAATCCGCTTCGCCCAGCGCTCCTCACCGTAATTTTTAATAATCTCAAACAACTTGTCCTCGCCGTATTCGTTAACAACGTCGTAAGCTGATAATGAAAGCCCTGTATCCATACGCATATCCAGCGGCGCCTCATGCATGTATGAAAAACCTCTTTGGGGCTCGTCAAGCTGATGGGATGAAACCCCTAAGTCAAGCAGTATGCCGTCAACCTTTTTTAGGCCCAAAGTCGTAAGAACCGTTTTAATATCAGCAAAGTTGCTGTGTACTATATGGGTTTTACAGACAAATTGGTCAAGAACCTGCTTTGCCTTTGCAATGGCATTTAAATCTCTGTCGATACCTATAAGTTTTCCGTTTTTAAGCCTTTTACATATTTCAGCCGAATGCCCGGCGCCACCTAACGTACCGTCAACATAAACACCGTCCTCTTGTACATTAAGACCGTTTATACATTCTTCAAGTAATACGGATTTGTGTTCAAATTCCACCAAACCGCTCCATTCTTTTTATAAAGCCTTATATACCGAGGGAAGCAAGGCGCATCGCCAGCTCACCGTCTATAAAGTTTGAATTGCCGTTGTATTCGTCCATGTTTTCCTTGCTCCAAATTTCTATTCTGTTTGATACGCCAATGGACGTTACTTCCTTTATAATACCTGCATACTGTCTAAGGTTTTGGGGAATCAAAACTCTACCCTGACTGTCCGGCTCGGCTTCTAATGCACCACCAAAGAAAAACCTCACAAACCGTCTAACCCCTTCGTCGGTAACAGGCAGCTCTTTTATTTTGTCGTTTATGGTTTTCCATTCGTTTAAATCATAAACAAAAAGACATCTGTCCAAACCTTTTGTTATAATAAAATAACTTGACAAAACCTCACGAAACTTTGACGGCATAATAATTCTGCCTTTAGCGTCTAAGCTATGCTGATATTCACCTAAAAACATCTGCCGTCACCACACCTTCGGAACACACCACATTATTGGCGGTTAACGCAATATTCAACCACATTACACCACTTTATTCCACATTTGCTTAATTGTAATATAAACTTAATATAAATACAATAGTTTTTTTATAATTTTTACTTATAAGAAAATATAAGGAACTACAAAAAACCTT
>CAZEYG010000382.1:0-2613 GCA_964516575.1 uncultured Defluviitaleaceae bacterium | reverse complement strand
AAGGCCGAATTCAAGCGCCTTTGCGCCTCTGCTTTGGCCGATTATTTCGGCTCTTTGGGACTCTTTATCCTTTGTAACCAGGCTGATGTCGTCGCCTGTTAAAAAATGTTTAAGCTGTGTGTAGCTAAGCTCTTTTGATGTCTTGATTGTGCCCGGTTTGTTTGTCACCTTCACACCTCCGTATTATTGGACGGTAATGTTTTCCACATAATTATGGCGTCTTCTTTAGTATCGGTATAATAATTTTTGCGTATACCTTCCATTTTGAAGCCGTAGCCGGTGTATAACTTGATAGCGGCTTGGTTGCCCATTCGTACTTCCAGCGTAATACCAATCATTTCCTTTTCTAAAGCAATTTCTATTATTCGTGATAGTATAACCTTACCGGCGCCTTTTTTTCGGTATTCGCTTTTAACTGCAATATTAGTAATGTGGCCTTCGTTTATTATATGCCACATTCCGCCGTAACCGATAACCTTGTCTTCCTGTTTGACGACAATATATATTGCCATTTTGTTGCTAATCAGTTCTTTAACAAAATCTTCTCTTGACCAGGGCACGGAAAAGCAATCCAGCTCTATTTCATACACAGCATCAAGATGAGCCATTGTCATGTATTCGGTAGTGAACATTTTATTTCTCCTTTTCGGCGGATATTACGGCGGTAATTAAACATGTCATTAATTTTGCCGACGTAATAACATTTCCCGTTCCGCCTGTGGCTTACGTAAGTAAAACGGCGTAAATTCGGAATAACCTTTTACATGACCCCGGCTAATAATCTCTATAGCCGCCAGCCCAACAGACGAAGCTCGCTGGAGGCAGTTGTTTGGCGACGTTATTTCGTGGCCGGACTGTAAAATCATGGCACGATAACTTTCATTTAACACACCGTCGCCTAAAAACAACCCGGTGCCGTGTTTTTGAGTTCTTGCGATTACGTCTGGAAGCGGCTCCTGGCTGCAGCCAAAAATCTCATTAAGGCGGTTTTTTTCTCTCATGTAGGCGGCTGTATAAACAAGCCCCCGGCGTGCGTCCATAACAGGCACTATCAGTTTATCGGTATCATAAACATTATATGCAATAGCAAGAAGCGTAGGAACAGGTACTATATTTTTACCGGAAGCGTGGGTTATGGCTTTTGCCGTAGCCGCACCGATTCTAATACCTGTAAAGGAGCCGGGGCCTTCGGAAACAGCTATATAATCCACGTCGGAAATTCTTTGCTCTACTGTATCAAGCAGACTTGAAATAAGCGGCATAAGCGTGGCCGAATGGGTTTTTTTATGATTTAAAGAAAGCTCGGCTAATATTGTTTCGCCGCATAAAAAGGCGACTGTTGCCGTATTGCCGGATGTATCCAGCGCTAAAATTTTCATATTATATATCCTCCCGGCAACCGCCGAATAAATCTGCCGGTTCTATTTTTATAAGCCGGTAGTTATCTGATTTTGCATAATCCTTTTTAATTGTAATACAAACGGCGTTATCCGGCAGGCAATCGGAAATAAGCTCTGCCCATTCTATAAGGCAAACGCCGTCGCCATAAAACCTTTCTTCAAAACCTGTTTCGTACATCTCATCAGAGGAGCTAATACGGTATACATCAAAATGATATAGGGGTAAAAGACCTGAATAGTATTCGTTTATAATCGTGAAGGTTGGGCTGGTAACGTCCTCTTTAATAAAAAGCCCTTTTGCGAAACCTTTGGCAAAAACTGTTTTTCCGGCGCCTAGATCTCCGCAAAGCAAAAAAACATCGCCCCTTTTTGCTGTCATGGCTAAGTCTTGGGCAATTTTTAAGGTTTCCTCTGGGCCGTAACTTTCGTAGCTTTTTGTGTCCATTACTTCACTTCCTAATAAACTGCTTATATCAATCCTGATTCATGTGTACATGTGATTTTAGCATAAGCATTACCTTTAAGCAACACTTGTCAAGGAGAAAAATATATGTTATACTACGAAAAAAGTATTTCATTTTGCATGTCAATATATTAAGGAGTGGATAAAATGAACTGTTGCTGCGAAAACAAAGCTTTTGAGCTTAAAGATAAAAGCATTGATTTAAAGCTTTTGGAGCCTGTTCTCGAAAAATATAAGAACGTTGAAGGTAGCCTTATTACTATACTTCAAAAAGCTCAGGATCTTTATGGATATTTGCCGGTTGACTTGCTGCACTACATAGCTTTGGCTACAAACATTAAGCCGGCTAAGGTGTTGGGGGTTGCAACCTTCTATACCCAATTTAGGCTTGAGCCTGTTGGCAAAAACCTTATTCTTTTGTGTAAGGGCACTGCTTGCCATGTTAACGGCGCCACATCTATCGAAGAAGCGATTTTGGATGAGCTGGGTGTAGCCGAAGGCGAAACTACCCCCGACGGTCTTTTTACTCTAAACAACGTTGCGTGTTTAGGCTGTTGCAGCCTGTCCCCTGTTATGATGATTAACGGCGAAACATACGGCACCTTAACTCCCAATAAAGCCAGAGATATTATTAAGGGTATTAAGAACTCTAAAGAAAACAGCAAATAAATTAAAATATATTTTAACCGTCCGGCCGTAAAAGCATTATAGCTTTTGCGGTTTTTTTGTGCTTGGCTGTAAGAAAATCAG
>CAZEYG010000381.1:0-2624 GCA_964516575.1 uncultured Defluviitaleaceae bacterium | reverse complement strand
GGGCTTGGTATTTTTTGTCTTATTATTCTATGTACAATATTTGCCGATGCAATTGCCCCCTACTCCGCCGCATTAGAGCAAAACACGGCCGTGCGTATGCAAGGCCCCTCTTCAGAGCATTGGTTTGGTACTGATCTTTACGGCAGAGATGTATTCGCCCGTATTATCCACGGCACGAGAACGTCTCTTGTTATGGGTATTGTTGCAGTTGTAGTAGGTATTTCATTAGGTGGCATATTCGGCGCAATGGCGGGGTATTACGGCGGTTTTGTTGATACTTGCATAATGCGGTTTATGGATACTCTTATGTGTATACCGTTTATGCTTTTGGCGCTGGCTATTGTAGCCGCTTTAGGTCCAGGTCTTGTAAATGTACTTATCGCCCTAATGCTTGCCATGGTTCCGTACTATACTCGTGTTATACGTTCTGCTATATTAACCGTAACCGGCATGGAGTTTATCGAAGCTGCTAAAGCCTGCGACACACCTGATGTATTTATTATTTTAAAACACATATTACCCAACGCTATCGGCCCGGTTATAGTCCAGGCTACTATGTCCGTTGGCACAATGATTATTGCGGCGGCGGCTATGAGTTTTTTAGGTATGGGTATTCAGCCGCCTACCCCCGAATGGGGTGCCCTTTTGTCGGAGGGTAAGGATTATATGCTTTATGCGCCTCATTTGGTTATATTTCCCGGTATGGCTATTGTATTAACAGCTCTTTCTATTAACCTTTTGGGCGATGGTTTAAGAGATGCGTTAGACCCAAGGTTAAAGGATTAAGGGAGGCACATATGAGCGAAAAACTTTTAGACGTTAAAGGGTTAAAGGTAATCTATAAGACAGACGAAGCCGTTGTCCATGCCGTAAACAACATAAGCTTTAGCTTAGGACGGAAGGAAACAATCGGCCTTGTAGGTGAAACCGGCGCCGGAAAAACAACCACAGCCCTGGCTATATTGCAGCTTTTGCCTGAAAAGTCAGGTATAATACAAGGCGGCGGAATATATTTTAACGGAGAAAATCTACTGGATAAAAGCAATAATGATATGAGGTTAATTCGAGGCGCAAGCATATCTATGATTTTCCAAGACCCTATGACATCATTAAACCCAATTGTGACTATAGGGGATCAAATTATGGAGTCTCTTGAGATTCATAACCACGACAAAAAGAGCAAAAAAGAGATGGATGAGCGAGTTGACGAACTTCTTACCCTTGTTGGAATTCAGCCAAGACGAAAAAAGGAATACCCTCATCAGTTTTCGGGCGGCATGAAGCAGCGGGTTGTAATCGCAATTGCTCTTGCCTGCCAGCCGGAGCTTCTTATTGCCGACGAGCCAACTACAGCGTTAGATGTAACGATTCAGGCGCAAGTGCTTACGCTTATGGATGATTTAAAGCAAAAGCTTGATACCTCTATGATAATGATTACTCATGATTTAGGCGTTGTTGCCGAAACCTGCGATAAAGTAGCTATTATGTACGCCGGCGAGATTGTAGAAAACGGCACTGTACAAGATATTTTTAATACTAAGCGGCATCATCCGTATACAACTGGTTTATTCGGCTCTATACCAAGCCTTGACTCGGAAGCGAAAAGATTAAGCCCTATAGACGGGTTAATGCCTGATCCGGCTAATTTACCTGCAGGCTGTAAGTTTCATCCTAGGTGCAAGCAATGTATGGATATTTGTACGCATACAATGCCTAAGCCAAGTTACGTCGGTGAGCACATGATTGCCTGCCACGCCTTTAAATAAGCATAACAAAGGGAGTGAAAATTTGGAGCCTTTACCGCTTTTAGAAGTTAAAGATTTAAAAAAGCATTTTAAAGTAAACGGTGGTTTTCTTCATGCCGTTGACGGCGTAAACCTTCAAATAAAAAAAGGTCAAACGTTAGGTATCGTTGGCGAATCAGGATGTGGTAAATCTACACTGGGGCGATTGGTGTTGCGTTTACTTGAAGCTACATCGGGGCAAGTACTGTTTGAAGGAAGCGATATACTCAAATATAGTAAACACGCTATGCATAAGGTACGCCGTGAAATGCAAATTATATTTCAAGATCCATTTTCCAGCCTTAACCCACGTATGTCTGTATTTGATATTATTGCAGAGCCCCTTATAATGAGCAACAGTAAATCAAATATGACTGAAAAAATATTAGGCCTGATGGAAACTGTTGGGTTGGATCAAAGATTTATAAACACATATCCCCACGAAATGGACGGTGGCCGCCGTCAAAGGGTCGGAGTAGCTAGAGCATTAGCCTTGACGCCTAAATTCATTGTATGTGACGAGCCAGTATCTGCACTGGACGTTTCAATACAAGCGCAAATACTGAATCTGCTTATGGATTTACAGGATAAATTCGAGCTTACATATATGTTTATAACCCACGATTTATCGGTTGTTAAGCATATATCCAGCGAAATTGCAGTTATGTACTTAGGTCAATGCGTTGAGCTTTGTGAATCAAAGGAGTTGTTTAAGAATCCGCTTCATCCATATACAAAAGCGTTACTTTCTGCCATTCCTGTACCCAGCTTATCCGAAAAACGCAGCCGCAGCGTAATTAAAGGCGAGGTATCGGATCCAATAAACCCAAAGCCGGGCTG
>CAZEYG010000380.1:0-2654 GCA_964516575.1 uncultured Defluviitaleaceae bacterium | reverse complement strand
GGTATAATGTATTGCTCAAAGATATACTTCGTAAGAAACTCCACGAATTAAACATATTTGAATATGGTGGAACGAAGTATAAATTTAAGCCTGCTAATATAGAACGTGCCATTGATGAACTTGATGCAAACCTTTCCGATGGGCTTATAAAAGCCAGTGAGAAAATTTATGACATGCTCCTGCTTGGACGCGACCTGCCGGAAATAGTTGCTGACGGGCGAACGCTGTCATTTAATCTGAGATATATAGATTGGGATAACTGGGATAACAATGTGTTTCACGTTACTCGGGAATTTTCTGTCTCCAACACATCGGGTGACGGCGGTGCAATAGTTGACCTTGTGCTGTTCGTGAATGGTATTCCGTTGGGTGCTATTGAATGCAAAGCCCCTATAATTGATGTCAATTTGGGGGTAGAACAGCACATTCGCAATCAGGGCGTGGACTATGTTCCACAGTTATTCAAATTCACCCAGATACTGCTTGCCGGTAACAAGAATGCAGTAAAGTATGGAACGACCGGAACAGGCAAAAAGTATTGGAACATATGGAAAGAACAATATACCCATTGGCATGATGAAAAACTTGCACAGTGCGTGGTTGACCGTATGGTGACCGAGCAGGACAAAACAATAGTTTCGTTGTTTGCGCCGGAGCGTTTGCTTCGGCTTGTTCGCTATTTCACGCTGTATGATGCCAATGTTAAAAAGATAGCCCGTTATCAGCAGTTTTTTGCGGTTGAAGAGATTATCAAGACTGTAAACAGGAACGACCCGATTACAGACAATAGGCAGAGCGGCATTATTTGGCACACGCAAGGCAGTGGAAAATCTCTGACAATGGTGATGCTTGCAAAGTATCTTTTGGAGCAGATTCGCGGTGCAAAAGTGATAATAGTCACCGACCGTACAGAGCTTGACAGGCAGATAGAGCGGACTTTCAGCCATACCCGGCTCAAACCTGCCCGCGCTACGAGCGGAAAAAACCTAATTGAGCTTATCAATGAGGGTAAATCTGACATCGTTACAACTATTACTAATAAGTTTAGTACCGCCCAAAACAGCAAACTTAAAGTAGAAAACCGTGATATATTTGTGCTTGTCGATGAAAGCCATCGCACAAATTACGGTAATCTCGCCGCAAAGATGCGCCTTGTATTCCCCAATGGTTGCTATATCGGCTTCACCGGAACGCCGCTCATGAAAAACGAAAAAACGGCGTTAAAATTCGGTAGCCGCTACATTCATAAATATACAATTAAAGATGGTGTTGACGATAAGACGATTGTTCCGTTAATATACGAGGGTCGTTTTGTCGAACAGACCGTTGACGAGGCAAACATTGATTTATGGTTTGCGCAGATAACAAAACGACTGTCAGAAAAGCAAATTGAGGACTTAAAAAGCCGTTGGTCGCAGCTTAGACGGCTTTCCTCAACCGACGCACGTATCAGGCGTATCGCGCTTGACATCAATACCCACTTCTGTGACAGCTACAAGAATACCGGTTTTAAGGCAATGCTTGCTTGTAACTTCAAACGCGATGCGGTGCGGTATTTAGAATGCTTTGAGCAGATGGGTGACTTGACTTCTGCAGTTGTAATCTCTCCTCCAGACCTGCGCGAGGGTTTTGAAGAAGTTGACGAAAACCCGGACGATAAGGTTCTTTCCTACTGGAAGCGAATGATGAACCGATACGGAAACGCAGAAGTCTATGAAGAAAGTATTAAAAACAAATTCCTTGATGGCGAGATTGACATTCTTATCGTCTGCGGCAAACTGCTTACAGGGTTTGATGCTCCTCTTACGCAGGTTATCTATATTGATAAAGAGCTAAAAGAACATGGATTGTTACAGGCTATAGCTCGCGCAAACCGCCTTTATGACGGCAAGGATTACGGCCTGATTGTAGACTATCGTGGTTTAATTTCCAAGCTCGATGAAGCTATGGAAATGTATAGTGGCGCAGGGCTTGAAAACTTTGACAGTGGTGAACTTAAAGGCTCGGTTGTTGATATTATTTCACTCGTTGGTAGAGTACGCGAGACATATTCTATGGTTCTTGATGTGTTTGGTGAAATGCGTAATAGTAACGATACTGAAGAATTGGAGATATATCTTGCTGACGATAGGATAAGAGACGGCTTCTACACAGCGCTATGCAACTTCGGTAAAGCATTAATTATGGTGCTTAATTCAGAAAAGGCCTATGAAGCCCTAACTATAGATGAAATAGAGCGTTACAAGCAGGCTTTCACATTCTTCTCCAAGCTTCGCAGGAGCGTAAAGATTCGGTATGCCGATGCAATTGACAACGCCGAATATGAACCTCAGATGCAGAATTTACTTGACACACACCTGACTGTTAAGGGCATAAAGCAGATAACGAATCCTGTTGACATTCTCAACCGGGAAGAAGTTGAGAAAGAACTCGACGAGCTTGGGTCATCACGTGCAAAAGCTGATGCAATACGCTCCGCTATGACTAAAAGCATTAGCGAGCATCATGATGAAAATCCTGCGTTCTATGACAGCTTTTCTAAGCGCATCAAGGACATACTGGAAGAATAAAAGAATCGTATAATTACAGAGGCACAATATCTAAACAAAAAGCGTAGAATCATTGACGAAAAAAGCAATGTGCAAACCAACATC
>CAZEYG010000379.1:0-2679 GCA_964516575.1 uncultured Defluviitaleaceae bacterium | reverse complement strand
CTATTGTACGTTTCATTTTTATCCTCCTTTTAATATAAGGTATTGGCTATCTATTTACATTTTCCTCTACTACATTTAGAGGAATAGAGCCCATTTCCAATACTCTCTGGTGAAAGTCCTTAATGTTGAAATACTCACCCTTTTGGGCTTCGTAGTTCTTTCTAAGCTCGTGCATTTTCAGGCTGCCCATTTTATAGGCAAGAGCCTGACCCGGCTCCATAACGTAACGCAGAGATTCAGTAATTATTTCGCTTTCTACAAGTGTAGTATTTTCAGACATAAACCTTCTTGCCTTTTCAAGGCTCCAGCCTAAAGCGTTCATTCCCGTATCAACAACAAGCCGTGTACATAATATCAAATCCCATAAATATCTGCCGTAAAGGTCATAATCATTATAAAGCCCCATCTCATTGGCTAAATCCGCCGCATATTCCGCCCAACCGTCTGCATAAGCGGTATTAAAATGAAACCGGCAAACCTTTGGCAAGGTTTCGTCCTCCGCTGCTAATAGGCATTGAAAATGATGTCCCGGCAAAAGCTCATGGTAGGTAATTGCAGCCGCTCTTATTTGTGACCTCTTATCAAGCTCGGCGCCGCTAAAAAAATAAATACCTGTCTTTTGGGAACCTACGGGTATAGAATAATACCCCCAGGAAGTCGAACCTTCTCTGGACGGATCAATCCCGCAAACCTCACATGCTGTTTCAGGCTGATTATAAAAATAATCGTCAAGCAAAGGACGAATTTTGTCCAAATGTTTTTCAAACCTTTCTTTCAGCTTGTGTGAAGTTGGATCCTTATAGTCCTTATTATCTGAAAGCCTTTCGTTAAACTCTTCAATTGTGCAGTCAAAGCCAAGTTTTTTTATAATCGCCTGCATCTTTTCTCTTGTAACTTGAAGGTTTTTGAGGCCGGTTTCGTGTATATACTCCGGTGACAAGTCGTAAGAGGTATATACATTAATCAACGCTTTGTAATATTCAAGACCTTCCGGCTGATTGCACAAACCGACTTTATCTCCAAGCTCCCTAACATACTCGTTTTCTATGTAACTTATACATCCTTCAACAGCAGAGTTAAACCTGTTTATTTCGTAAACCAGTTTGTCTTTAAACTCCTTTTCAAGCAAATCACGTTCGTCGAAAGGGATATGTTTACTTTTAGCTATAAAACCTAAAGCTCCGTCATCCGGCTGAAAAAAGCTGTCAAGCATACTGACCGTTATCCGGCATTCCTCTAACGGCATTGTTATTCCTTTTTTAAGCAGCTTTTTGAGCTTTTCCAGTATAAAGTTCATAGTATCGGGAAGTTGCTTTAAAAGGTTATAGTACTCTTCTAACTCACCGGTGTTTGTAACCTTATACAGAATAAGCCCTTTTAACAAATAAGGCACCGGACATGAGTTATGCCCCATATAAGACTTAAACCAGTAATACTTTTCGTTTAATTTTATGTATTTGCAATACTCCTTTATTGCTTTAACCATTATTATGTTAAAGTCGTCAAGGTGGGTTACTTTAGTATAGTTATCCAGCCAAAGCATTAGCTCATCTGAAAGCCTAGCATCCCGGCACGCCTTTTCATAGGATAAATCTATCAGCTTTCCGTCTTTAAAATCCGACCGTATAAAGCTATAAAAATCGTTGGGGGTTATAACGTCAAAGTAATCATCAGCTGCTTTCAGTATGTTTTTATCAACCAAAACGCCACCTTCTTTCGCAAGCAGCTAAGAGCTTATATCTAGTTCTCAACAAGAACAAACACCAGCTCGACTTCCGTATCAGTTTCGTTTGCACACCAATGAAGCTCGTCTTTCTGAACAAAATTAACGCTGCCCTCTTTAATGAGACTGGCTCCGTCCTTTGTTCCAAAGGTAATGTCCCCTTTGGAGATAATTGAGTATTCGTCGAAGTTGTGGGAAGTTAAGCCTTCTGCAGGCACTCTTGCGCCCGGTTTTAGTGTTAGCTTACCAAGCCTGGATATTTTACCGCCACTTCCATTTCTTAATGCTGTAAAAACACTATGGCTTTCACCTGCTTCAACTTCAAAATTATCAACGGTAATAGTATTCATAAAAGCCCCCCTGCTTAAAATATAGTTGGAGTAACAACCGTAAGCATAACCAACTCCGTATCCGTTCTATTATCAATTTTATGTAAAATATCTGAAGGATAGTGGATAGTCTCTCCCTCACATATTTCGTATTCGGCTCCGTCAAGTATAAAGGTCGCTGTGCCTTTCATAACATAATAAAACTCTTCACCTTTATGAGTTCTTTCCTCTTGACCGTTAAAATTCGGCTCCATAGTAAGCATAACGGCTTCTAGCTTGCGGCCATCGAACTTTCCGCTTAACATGTCATAAGATACATAGGATTTCTCAAGCCTTGCATGAATAATATTATCTTTCTTGTTAATAAAGCTAACTCGTTCGTTAACTTCAAACAAATCCTTCATAGGAACATCTAAGGCTTCGGCAATATTCTTTAAAGACACAATCGTCATAGAAGAAATTCCGCGCTCAACTTGGGATAAAAAGCTAACAGACAAGTTCGTTTTTTCGGACAGCTCTTTTAATGTCATGTTTTTTTCAAGTCTGCTCTCTCTGATTCTTTTATGTATTGATTCCATTTTATACCTCTGATTGCTTTAGGTTCACTGTAATAATTTCACTTGCACT
>CAZEYG010000378.1:0-2704 GCA_964516575.1 uncultured Defluviitaleaceae bacterium | reverse complement strand
TGAGCACATTCGGCGCAGCCAACGCAGCAGCAGGAATCCTTTTCAATCTTTTTATCTTCTGTTAAGGTAAGAACGCCGGTAGCATGTTTTTTACATGCTTCTACGCATGTTCCGCAGCCAATGCAGCGGTCGTAGTTATAATCCATCTTAGCTATGCCGATAATACCAAAGTCGTTAAAATGAGCTTTGCCGCAGTCGTTAGGGCAACCGGCCAAGGAAGTCTTAATATGGTAATGGCTCGGGAAAATAAGCGGCTCAATTTTGCGGGCTAAGTCTTGGGTGTTGTAATTTGCAAATGTGCAATGGCGGTTGCCTATACAGGCCATTATGTTTCTTGCGCCGATAGTAGGATAACCGTTGTCTACTTCCATCTCAACATTACACATATCACATTCTACTTCTTTTATATATTCCGATATGTATTCGTTGACCTTTTGTATATTCTCATATTTAACGCCGCAAATATTTAAGGTATGGCGCATACCGACATGGAAAGTTCCGTCGCCCCACGTTTGGGCTATATACTGAACAGAGCTTAAATACTTTGCATCTATTAACGAGCCGGGAACGCGCATTTGAAGCATAAACTCACCGGGCACTTTTGATTGACGCCAGCAGTTTCTTTGCAGCTTTTTAATATTAATATCGTGGTTCATAGTTTACCCTCCCTTAGTCCAGTAAGCCTTTGGCTACAGTATAGTTAAAAACAGGACCTTCCAAGCAAACGTATGTTTCATCAATACGGCAGTGGCCGCATTTGCCTATGGCGCAGGACATTTTGCGCTCAAAGGAAACCCATATTTTATCTTCCGGCACACCGTTTTTCAAGCATTCGAGAGCCGTAAAGTGCATCATAACCGGCGGGCCGACTATTAAAACGGCGTAGTTGTTATCAAAGCTGGAAAAAGGTATTTTTTCTACAAACTTTGTTACCAAACCAGTTTCAAAACCGGGAGCAGATTCGTTATCAAGGGTGTATATTGTCCTGAACTTTTCTTTCCATTGATCAAGTGAGCTTTTGAATAATATACTTTCGGAATTTTTAAAGCCACAGATTAAGTCAAGGCTAAGTATTTCATCCGGGCATTTGGCGTAGTGGTTTAAAAGGCTTTTAACAGGAGCCAGACCTGTACCTCCGGCGATAACAACCAAATGCTTGCCTTTTAGCTCTTCAACCGGCCAACCCTTGCCGTATGCGCCTCTTAAAAATATTTCGTCGCCTTTTTTAAGGGAAGATATTTTGTCTGTAACCTTGCCGACTTCTCTGATAGTGAATTCAAGCCAGCCGTCGCCGAAAGCGCTGACTGATATGGGCGCTTCGCCTACACGTGGGATTGAAAGCTGGAAAAACTGGCCATGGTCAGGTTGTACTTCGTTAGTGACTTTTATTGTAAATTCAAGTCCTGTTTCCGGGCGAACTTCTAAAATTTGCCGGGCTGTTGGTTTCACAGGATTAATCATAAATGTTCCTCCTTATTCTAAATGGTTAAGAAGCTGCTCATTCACAAATTTCTTTTATTGCGGCCGCCATTTTTTCTATAGAAGCCGGGAAGGATATGAATTTCGGGCAATGGGCGGTACACCTGCCGCAGCCTACACACATATGAAAATCCTTAAAACGGGCTTTATAATCGTGAACCTTATGTAATACCTTATATCTCATACGGTCTGCCGCTTGTGTGCGGAATTCGTGCTGACCAGCCATTGTATCGAAGCCGGATACCTGGCATGAGGAGGAAACTCTCCGGCGCTCTCCAGCACAGGAATTTTCACAGTAGATTTTGTCGATAGTTGTAAAGCAAGTACACGTACTGCACGCCAGCGTACATGCGCCACAGCTTATGCAGCGGTCGTTGTATTCCTGCCAGAAATCGTGTTTTTTCAGCTTGTTAAGCACGTCTTTATTCGGTATCTCAGGAATAGTTACGGCAAAGTCATTTTTATCAATAAATTCAGGAGTAAAATTATCTGTGGCAAAACCTTCAAAGTGTACTGAAAGCTCGCCGTCCTTAACCTCAAAGAGCATACCATCGTCTATAAAACGCACAGCGGCGCTATAATCGGATGTTTTGTTTGTACCCATAGAAACGCAGAAGCAAGTATCGAACCCCTTTGTACACTCCATCATTACAAAACGGACATTGTCACGGTTACGCTTGTAGAAGCCGTCCTCAAAACCGTTTTCCAAATAGATTTTATCCTGATGCTCAAAGGCGTTTATGTCACATGGCCTAAGAAAAACAAGTATTTTTCTTTGAGGTCCCTTGCTTTCTCTGTATTCATCCTCTGTGAAATAAAAAATTGTCTGGGTAATAGGGGTAAGAACCTCTTTGGCGGAATAATCTGATTTTTCGTCTACGACAATTTCCTCCGCCTTAGATATTCTATCGTATCTTATGACATCAGTATCGGAATACCGGCCTTGTTTCGGAAATCTCTTTGGGCCGTATATTTCATACTCTGTGGAAAGTTTTTCAAACAATTGGTTCGCTTCACAATTGCTTAAACGATAACTCATATATATCCACCCTTCTATAATGTTGTTACCTTAATTATAAGGTCGAGCTTTTACAATGTAAAATACATATTATCTATGCATGTTATAGTATAAATACTATACATTTACATATTGTAATTATGTCCGCAAAAGGGACATTTCGGATAATCCATGTCATGGGATTTGTTGCATTTTGGGCATAATATC
>CAZEYG010000377.1:0-2707 GCA_964516575.1 uncultured Defluviitaleaceae bacterium | reverse complement strand
AGGTGACAATCTCCTCCGAATACCCATGTTTGGTGGAGGGGCGATATGTGATGAACCCAAGCCCTATCCCGAAGTTCGATAACCCCAAACTGCACAAAGCCGAGTGTTTGTACCTTTTCGGTGCGGGGCGCGAAAAGAAAATCTATGCAATCCCACCGCATACCGAGGTTGTATCCCTTGCCTTTGATGATGTTCCCTTTGAAAAGGAGAGCTTTGCGGGCAAGAAATGCCGTTTGTGCGGCAGTGAAAACACCTATCTTGACGAGATGTTTGACCAAGTAACCGGCACAAAGGTTTATCAGTGCTCCGACACCTCGTATTGTCAGGAGGAACGACTTCATGTATCTAAATGAGAAACCTGTATTATCGGTTAAAAATCTTATCGTCCGTTACGGTGACGGTTGCTCTGGTTGTCAACAGAACCTTGAAAAGAACCGCTGTACCCTATGCGGCAGCGTATGGGCGGCAAATGATATTTCCCTTGATGTCTACCCCGGAGAGGTGTTGGGTATTGTAGGTGAGAGCGGATCAGGCAAGTCCACGCTGATGAAAGCGCTGTACTTTGACTTTATTCCTACTTCCGGCTCTGCAATGCTGCGTGACTACAAGGACGGCACAGTAAGTATATGGAATGCAAGCAGTGCAGAACGACGTATGATAAAGAACAATATCATGGGTATGGTTTACCAAAATCCCATTTTGGGGCTTCGTATGAACTACTCTGCCGCTTCCAATATTGCCGAAAAAATTATAGCGGCAGGCAGCCGTAACGCCGGGAAAATGACCGAGCGGGCAACAGGGCTTCTTGAAGCCGTGGAAATTCTCACCTCACGCATGTCGGAAGCACCCAAGAACTTTTCGGGCGGTATGCAGCAACGAGTGCAGATTTCCAAAGCCCTTGCCAATAATCCGGCGATTTTGCTGTTGGACGAGGTGACTACGGGGCTTGATTTATCAGTGCAGGCAAAGGTGCTTGACCTAATTCGTAAAATCAAAGCCAAATATGGCATATCTATTTTGCTGGTATCCCATGACCTTGCGGTTATCCGTATGCTTGCAGACCGCACGATTGTTATGTTGGACGGAAAAATCTGCGAAAGCGGACTGACCGATCAAATTTTAGAAGATCCACAACACTCATATACCCAACAGCTTGTTCATTCGCTGATTTAAGGAGGCTAAACATTGATTGCAATAAAAAACGGAAGGATTATTACCCCCGATACAATTATAGAAAACAAGGTATTAATGATTGAAAATGACAGAATATTAGGTTTTACTGATAGCAGCTTGGTAGCGGAAAAAGTAATTGACGCACATGGGCGCTATATAATGCCGGGGTTGATTGATGTTCACTCCGATAAAATTGAGCAGTACATAGGGCCTCGCCCAACATCACAGATGGATTTTGAGTTTGCGCTTAAAGTCTGTGAACGAGATTTGCTCGGTGCAGGTATTACAACCATGTACCATTCAATCTCGCTCTTTCAGGATGAAATTTTCGGTAAATCACCACTTAGGACAAAAGAAAATGTTCAGAAAATCGCCGATCTAATTGCGAATATCCATATGCGTTACCACTTGATACATCACCGCTTTCATCTGCGGATTGAAATTGACAACTTAGAAGCCTTTGATATTGTGCGTGAGATGATTGCACAGGGAAAGGTACACCTCATCTCCTTTATGGATCACACCCCAGGGCAGGGGCAGTACCGTAGCCTTGCTGTTTATGCCGATACTATTTCCAAATATAACGGCAAGGAGATTGATACGCTGGGGTTTGACGGCGTGGTTGAATACCACAAAAACAAACCTATGTTATCCTTTGAGCAGCTTTGCGAGCTGACAGAACTTGCACACAAGGCAGGGATTGCCGTTGCATCCCACGACGACGATACGGAAGAAAAGCTGAATATAAACCAAAAAATAGGTGTAGATATAAGCGAGTTTCCCATCACCTTGGAAGCCGCTAAAGCCGCAAAGGAACGTGGTTTTTATACAATTGTCGGTTCTCCGAACATCCTGAGGGGCGGCTCTCATTCCGGCAATATGTCGGCGGCGGATGCCATTCTTGAGGACTCGGCTGATTTACTTTGCTCCGACTATTACCCCGCTACAATCCTACACAGCATTTTCATCATGCACGATAAATACGGTGTGGATTTACCGGCAATGGTGAATCGAGCAACCTTAAATCCCGCCAAGGCCACTAAAACCGATAAAGACTATGGCTCTATCGAGCCGGGGAAAAAAGCGGATTTACTCATTGTGGACTCACTCGACGGCTATCCTGTCATCACCCATGTGCTAGTGGACGGAAAGACAACCTCACGCATTGAGTATAGGAGGTAGTTATGGAGATTCTTACAATCAAAAACCTTGCCAAAAACTTTTACCTTCACAATCCGGGGCTTGAAATTAAGTCTTGCCAAAACATCAGCCTGTCCCTTGAAAAAGGACAGTTTATCGGTATTGTTGGTCTTTCCGGCGCAGGAAAATCTACAATCCTTAAATGCATTAACCGAAGTTATCTGCCTATGTTGGGTGAAATCTTCTATGAAAGCGAAGCGTTTGGGCGAATCAATTTAGCTGCCGCCACCGAACGGGAAATCCTGTATTTGCGCCGCCACGAAATCGGGTATGTGTCGCAGTTTTTGAACGTCATGCCCCGCACGACAGCCAAAGAACACGTTATGAGCGCATT
>CAZEYG010000376.1:0-2714 GCA_964516575.1 uncultured Defluviitaleaceae bacterium | reverse complement strand
ATCCTTGCCCCATATTTCAACGAGTTTTCCAATTTTTTCATACAGCTTTTCGGCTCCAATTTCCAAATCCTGTATTTGACCGCTGTTTGGGTTAGATGTTTTAACAAGAACAAACAAACCCCTGTTATAATTCTTGCAGTTTTCAAGATAAGGCTCTATTGAATCAAAGCCTAGATATGGGTTAACCGTAATAAAGTCCTCCATAAAAACCTCAAAACTTTCGCCGCCGATTTTAACCCGGCCGATATGCCCGTCGGAATAAGCCTCGGCTGTGGAGGCAATATCGCTGCGCTTAATGTCTCCGATGACTACAAGCCCCTTTGACTTTGCGTATTTTATTGTTTCAATATAAGCGGCAATACCCTCCGCCCCATATTGCTCATACATAGCTACTTGAGGTTTTACTGCCGGCACAATATCGCAAACCTCGTCTATTATACCTTTATTAAATTGTAAAAAGGCTTCTGCCGCACCTTTAAGTGTCTCTCCATGTTTTGAAAACGCCTCGTCTTTTATAAACCCCGGCACAAAATCAAGCCGTGGGTCTAAGCCCACGACTGTTGGATTTTTAGTAGCCTTTATTTTATCTATTAGTAGATCTATGCTCATATGCGCCTCCTTCAAAATGATTAACGTTAAAGTGGGTTTCATGAAAAACTATATTTCCGTTTACAATTGTATAAAGCACTAATCCATTCACACGCCAGCCGTCAAATGGCGAGTTTCTGCCCATTGACTGGAATTCGCCTACGTCTATAATACATTCACTTTTAGGGTCAATAATTACAACATCACAATCTGAGCCTTCCTTAAGAGTGCCCTTGTCTATGCCTAAGGCTTTAGCAGGGTTTATTGTAAGTTTTTTTAACAGCTCGTTTTCTGAAATATGTCCTTTAGTAACAAGCTCGGTGTAAGCTAGGTGAAAAGCTGTTTCAAGGCCAACTATGCCGTTTGCCGCTTCGTTAAAGCCGCCTTCTTTTTCGTCCTCGTGATGGGGGGCATGGTCTGTTGCTATAACGTCAATCGTGCCGTCTTTAAGGCCTTCGATAATAGCGTTTACGTCTTTTTTTGTTCTAAGAGGAGGGTTCATTTTATAGTTGCCGTCAATGCCGTCAACGTCCTCGTCCGTCAGGATAAAGTGATGAGGGCAAACCTCTGCCGTTACTGCTTCGTTTCTGGCTTTTGCTTCCCTTACAAGCTGAACTCCACCCGCTGTTGAAATATGGCAGATATGAAGCCTTGCGCCGGTGCTTCTAGCTAGGATGATGTCTCTAGCTATCATGGTTTCTTCGCTGTCCGCCGATATGCCCAAAAGCCCTAGCTTTTTGGCTCGGCTGCTTTCGTTCATAACGCCGTGGTCAACAAGCTCTATATCCTCGCAATGGGAAAGAACGGGTATGTTCAAAGAAGCGGCGATTTTCATAGCCTCTTTCATAAGTTTAGGGCTTTCTACGCTTTTTCCGTCCTCGCTTATAGCTACCGCCCCGGCATTTACCATT
Source organism: uncultured Defluviitaleaceae bacterium (assembly GCA_964516575.1). Classification (GTDB taxonomy): domain Bacteria; phylum Bacillota; class Clostridia; order Lachnospirales; family WRBF01; genus CAZEYG01. The sequence continues at coordinate 1,215 of CAZEYG010000376.1, read as the reverse complement.
TCTTCTATGTCTGAAAGAATTTTGCCACACTGGCCTTTTGTAATACTGCCGATAGGCAGTACGTTGGCGGTATTACTGCTTTTGGCAACATTAACAATATAAAGAATAGTGCTTGCGTTGTCGGCAACGGGTTTCGTATTCGGCATACAGCAAACAGTGGTAAATCCGCCTCTTATAGCTGCATTTGATCCTGTCGCAATGGTTTCCTTATGGGTATATCCCGGCTCTCTCAAATGAACGTGCATATCGATAAAACCCGGCGTAACCCATAAGCCGGAAGCATCGATAATTTCAGTATCATCCGGGTTAAAGCTGCTTGTATCAATACTTTCAGATATTTTAGCTATTTTTCCGTCTATGCAGAGCAAGTCTCCTATAAAGTCTAAGCCTTGTGACGGATCAATAATCCGCCCGCCTTTTATAAGAATATTCAAACAGCTCACCTACATTCTTCGTTTAATATAATATGTAACCGTACTGTTACTATAACCTATTTTAACTTAAATTACAATAAAAAATACAAAGTCTATCAGAATATAACAGCGGCTGCCCTTCGCATATGAACGCAAATATAAGCCCCTCCAAAGGCTTTTGCCAAATCTATGACAATAAACGGCAAAACACCTGCGCTTAAAGCCTCAGTTAAGGTTATTCCTGTAACCAGCGAAAGCTGAAGGCTGCCGAAAGCATAACAGGGTATAAGAGCAGCAGCAGCCCCTGCCGCCAGCTTTAAGAACGTAACCGGTCTGCTTTTTTCCGCCGTATATCCTACTATCGCCGCCATAAAGGCATAAGACCAAAGGTACCCGCCTGTTGGCCCTAAAAGGATAGCGGCGCCGCCATTAAACCCGGCAAACACAGGCAACCCAAAAGCGCCTAAAAGCAAATAAACAAGCTGGGTAATAAACGCCCGCCGCCTGCCTAAAAGACCACCGCAAATAAACACGGCTAAAAGCGACATGGAAAACGGCACAGGCAGAAACGGCAAATAAACGGTAATTTGGGCGCAAATGGCCGTAACCGCCGCAAATATGCCTATAAACGCAAAATCCTTAACATTAAAGCCTTTCAATATTCCTTTTTGGTGCAAGTTATCAGCCTCTTTCATAAATTACCTTATTCTTACTAATTATATCACCTGAGGTAAATATAAACAACAATTGCTTAGACCAAACTAAACCAAACTAAACTGCGGAGTACCGTTAGTACCCGAGG
>CAZEYG010000375.1:0-2716 GCA_964516575.1 uncultured Defluviitaleaceae bacterium | reverse complement strand
AAACTATGATAAATTGCCTATGCTTTTCTATTATTTCACCGGCAGCAGAAATAAGCCCTACACCAGCTTGCGTGGTTACGGCATGGAAAAGGATTTTAAGCCCCATACTGGGCGAATCACCCTTGCAAGCCCAATAGGCAAAGGCGTTATTAACAGCCTTGAAGCCGCTGATGAGGGCACGTTGACGGTTGACATGGATATTGAGCCTTGCCAAATCGGTCTATACTGTGTAAAAATATTGGTTAAGGACAATCGCTCGGTTTATGGTACAATTGTGGAAGAACAATATATTTTGGCAGGGAAAACGATGTCCGGCAAAGTGCTTACTGATGAGGAATGCCGGGCGGTTATGGAATTGCCGGTTATTAAGTTTACAGAGTCCGACCATAAAAGTGCGGCTTGGCTTAAAAGTACAAACAGCAGATTCGACGAATTAGACAGCTTAGTCCCGCAAAATGAGATTCTGCAAAAATATATGGAACATGCAAGCCCGGCCATGACCGAAGAAATCGAGCAGATGAAACGCCGGACAGCAAGGCAAAAAACCGAACTTGAACACGCCCTTGGCGACATTCGCGCGCAAGTGGAATCCTTGCGGTTAGAGATGGGAAGCACGACAGACAGGGTTATGCAAATTCGGGTTGAACGGCAGTTAAAGGCGCTTCAAAAGCAGCTAAGAGATAGGGAAAACAATCTGCTTATGGACAGTATGCGCCTTGATGTGGCGCTGGAAAAGCAAATCAGCGAGTTTATGGGCAGAGAAAAATTCAGTGTGAAATCCACAAGGCATTTCATTTTACAAGTAAACAGTAATTAACAAGGGGGGCGCAAAATGGATATTTTGGATGGTATGAGCATGGATATAGAGCAAAACGAGCGTGAAAAGCTAAAGGCGGTATTCCCACAATGTTTTGTCGAGGACAAGCTGGATATTGACAAGCTGCTTTCCATGTGCGGCGAATACATTACCAACGATTTTGAGAAGTATAAATTTGAGTGGAAGGGCAAAAGCGAGTGCTTACAGCTTGCCCAGCGCCGCTCAACGGGAACCTTGCGCCCTAAGCTTTCCGAAAGCGTGAATTTTGACACCACCGGCAACGTCTATATCAAGGGCGATAATCTGGAAGTGCTGAAAATCCTGCAAACCGCCTATCACCGCAAGGTTAAGATGATATACATAGACCCGCCATACAACACGGGCAACGATTTTGTTTATGAGGACGATTTTACCGACCCCATAGCCAAATACAAGGAAGTGACGGCACAGGCCACAAGAAGCAACCCCGAAACCATGGGGCGGTTCCATACAGCATGGCTCAATATGATTTATCCGCGCTTGCGGCTTGCGGCCACGTTGCTGAGGGATGACGGCGTTATTTTCATTTCTATTGATGATAACGAAGTGCATAATTTGCGGAAGATTTGTGATGAGGTTTTTGGGGAGGAGAATTTTGTTTGCCAGTTTATTTGGAAGTCAAAATTGGGCAAAGTAGGCACAACTACAACGATTTCCTCAACACACGAATATATTCTCTGCTATGGCAAACGGAAAGATGAATTAAAATTTAAAATGATTGAAACAAGCAATGACGGCAGACGTGAAAGTTTACGGCAATGGGGACAGGCCGACAGGCGCGAAGATAGGCCGTCAATGTACTATCCAATTACTATAAATGGAATCGAAGTTTATCCAATAAAGGAAGATGGTACAGACGGTCGTTGGCGTGTTGGAAAAGATACTGCCGAAGAATTGTTGCAAAACGGTCTGCTTGAACTGGTTGAAAAAGACGGTAAGTACAATGTATATCGAAATTTTGAAGCTGGAATATCTATTATTCCGTATGACACGCTTTTGCTTGAAGATATAGGAACAACAGCTAAAGGGGCTTTGTCATTAAAAGACTTAAATATGAGCAAATCCTTTGATTATTCAAAGCCAATAGAATTAATAAAGCATTTTATTATGCTGTGCATGAAAGACAACGACCTAATCCTCGACTTCTTTTCTGGCAGCGCAACCACCGCCCACGCCGTAATGCAGCTTAATGCCGAAGACGGCGGCAACCGCCGTTTCATCATGGTGCAACTCCCTGAACTGTGCGATGAAAAGAGCGAAGCCTACAAAGCCGGTTATAAGACCATTTGCGATATTGGCATAGAGCGCATACGCCGTGCCGGGGATAAGATACTGGCTGAAAAAGAGGAAAAAGACAAGCAGCTATCTTTATCAGACGGTGAACCCATGCCCCTTGACACCGGCTTTAAAGTTTTTGAACTGGACACTTCCAACCTAAAAACATGGGACACAGCACCCGTCAAGCCGGAGGATGCCCAGCTTGTTCTTGACCGCATGAATACCATGTTTGACCGTGTGAAACCCGACCGCACAGACCTTGACATGATTTACGAAATCATGCTGAAAATGGGCTTTGAACTGACATATCCCATCACGGAAATTGACGTGCAGGGCAAAAAAGCCTATGTTGTTGAGGATTTTCTGCTGCTCATTTTCCTTGCCCAAAGTGTTACGCCGGAAATCGTGGAGGAACTTTGCGAATATGCCCCAGGCAAGCTGATTATCGGCAAAAACTCCTTTGACGATGCCACGGCAATGTCAAACGCATATTACATCTGCAAGGACAGGGATATTACCCTGAAACTGGTGTAAAGACCAGCTATAAAAAGTCAAGTGATTTTTAAAGAAAATCACAGGTAA
>CAZEYG010000374.1:0-2720 GCA_964516575.1 uncultured Defluviitaleaceae bacterium | reverse complement strand
CTTTTTCTATTGTTTTTGTACCATATAAATGTGACGGTTTTGTGTTTTTTTATTTGTATTTTTTAATTATTATGGTGGTAATGCAAAATATGTTTTCCACTGCCGGGGTAATATATTATAACATGCAGGAAATAATTTGAGGTAGAATAGGTTAAAAAAATATTTACTGTATAATGTTTTGTCTATATAATTACTTTCATGTGTAAAATTTTACATCTTTCTTATTATACTTGCCTTAGTAGCCATATTAAGCAATTATACTGAATTAAGAGAGCTGTACCGCAAAATACAAAGGAGTGGCGTCAAATGAAATTAAAAAGCTTCATCATACTTGTTCTCATAGTAGCCTTAGCCGGCGGCCTTTGCTGTTTGGCATACTTTGGAATAGGTGAGCAGCAGTTTTTAAGTGCTTATAATATTAAGCAGGGTCTTGACTTGAAAGGCGGCGTGTCTATTGTTTACGAAGCTGATGTCAGCAACCCGACGAAGGAACAGATGGAATCCGCTATAAAGCTCATTCGAGGCCGTTTGGACAGAAAGAATTACACAGAGGCTGAGGTTGCAGTTCAAGGCGATAACCGTATTGCCGTAGACATTCCAGGCGTAGATAATGCGGAAGAAGCAATTTCAGACATAGGCAAAACAGCAAAGCTCATGTTTATTGATGAAGAGGGTCTAGTACTCCTTACGGGCGATCAAGTTCAAAATGCCAATAAGCAAGCAGCCTCCGGCAACTCGGGTTCAGTCGGCGGCGTTGAAATAGCGCTCCAGTTTACTCCGGAAGGTGCGGCTGCCTTTGAAGAGGCTACAGGTAACAACGTAGGCAAGTCTATATACATTCTTTTGGACGAAACAATCTTAAGCGCTCCGATTGTTAATTCAAAAATTTCAGGGGGCAACGCCGTTATTACTGGCAGCTTTACTCCTCAAGAAGCAGAAGAGCTGGCCGCTCTTATCCGTTCGGGTAATCTTCCTTTTAATTTAAATGTTATAACAATGAAAAATGTTGGTGCGAAGTTAGGCGCTAATTCCTTGGAAACAAGCATAAAAGCAGGTCTAATTGTTTTTGCTCTTGTATTGCTCTTTATGCTTGTAGTATACCGTGTTTCTGGTTTAGCAGCCGATATCGCTCTGTTTATATTCCTTGGCCTTGAAATAGTTGTTCTCAGCTTTTTCAAAATAACGCTTACACTACCCGGTATAGCAGGTATTATACTTTCAGTTGGTATGGCCGTTGATGCAAACGTTATAATCTTTGAGCGTATTAAGGAAGAGCTTAGCTCAGGCCGTTCAATGCGTTCATCTTTTGACGCCGGCTTTTCAAGAGCGTTCCCGGCTATACTCGATGGCAACATAACTACGCTTATAGCAGCATTTGTATTGTTTTGGCTTGGGACAGGCCCGATAAAAGGTTTTGCCCAGACGCTTTCAATCGGCATAATAATTTCTATGCTTACAGCGCTTGTTATTTCAAGGTTGCTGCTTAGGAGCCTACTTGGCATTGGTATTAATAAACCGGGATATTTCGGCGCAAAGAAGTTATTGACCGATAAAGCGGCTTAATAGGGAGGTATATACATGAAAATCGTTGAAAATAGAAACAAATTCTTTATAATATCAGCGGCAGTTATAATAATTGGTATTGCCTGCATGGTGTTTAATTACTCTACAGGTAAGGGCGCTTTTAACTACGACGTTGAATTTTCCGGAGGTACATCTATACTGCTTAACCTTGGCTCGGAATTTAATAATGACGATATAGCTAAAATTATTGAAGAAACAACATCACTTACAAGCTCACAAATTCAAAAGGTGCTTGGAACAAATGAGGTCAGTATAAAAATAAAGAATATTGACCAGGAAGCAAGAATTAAGCTGATAGAGGCTCTTGAAGAAAAATATGGTAAGGATATTTTGTTAAGCATGGGAGATGTTAGCCCTACAGTTAGCAGCGAAATGCAAAGAACGGCTATTTTGGCCTTTTCCATTGCCTGTGCAGCTATTCTGACATATATAACCATTCGTTTTAGGGACATTAGAATGGGCGGAAGCGCTATACTGGCTTTAATCCATGACGGGCTTGTTGTTTTATCGGCGTATGCTATACTTCGTATTCCGCTTAATATCGCCTTTATAGCAGCTATACTTACCGTCCTTGGTTATTCAATAAACGCAACAATAGTTGTTTTCGACCGTGTCCGTGAAAATAAAAGGCTTATGCGTAAAAGAGACAGCGTAACGCTTATAGATACCAGTATAACTCAGACTATGGAACGGTCTATATATACTTCAGTTACTACGCTACTAACTATTGTTTGCCTTTATATTTTTGCAGTAAGCTCAATAAAGGATTTTACATTGCCGATTATAATTGGCATAGTTTGCGGAACATACTCTTCTGTTTGCCTTGCAGGCTCAATATGGTATGTTTTGTCCGAAGGCAAAAGAAATCAATGGAGCAAAGCTCAATAGATAATAGAGGTTTTTAGTATTAGCCCCTCAATATTTGATGGGGCATTTTTTATGCCTATGAGTAAGAAGCTGTACCCATTCTAAATTTATGCTCATAAGATATACTGTACGGCTTATACCAATCCTTATTAAAAACATAGACTGCTATCGGTCAAAAGACTTCACGGCTTTAGCGTTCGGCTTCCCTCTGCAATCTATGTTTTAATCTAGGATTAGTATTTATTTCAAAATGTTGACATTTATAGTGA
>CAZEYG010000373.1:0-2756 GCA_964516575.1 uncultured Defluviitaleaceae bacterium | reverse complement strand
CATCCTTATCACCTAATTTAGTTTTTTTAGCGCAAGACGTATTATGCTGTCGGCAGTCATGCCCGGTAATGCAATTTCCATAACTGTTTTAACCGAATCGCTTTTGCCGTAACCCAGCGCCATAAGAGCCTCTATGGCGTCTTGTTTTTCTGAAGAAGCGGCTGATAACGTCTGCTGCGGACTGATCACCCCGTCTATATTGTCCATAATTTCACCGGTGCTGATTTTGTCCTTAAGTTCAAGAACAAGTCTTCCGGCGGTTTTCTTGCCTATGCCCTGGGCCTTGCAAATAGCGGATGTATCCCCCGTTACAATAGCAAGCATCAAATCCTTTGGCGGGATAGCGGCTAAAAGACCCATTGCAACTTTTGGGCCTATGCCGGAGACGGTTATGAGCATGTTAAACATTTTAAGCTCTTCTTGAGTTAAAAAGCCAAAGAGGGAAAAACCATCCTCTCTTACGCTCATGTAGGTATGCAGCTTTACGCTTTCCCGGTCTTTAGGTAGCTTTGTCATAGTAGCGGCGGAAACCTGAATAAGATAACCTATTCCACCGTTGTTTATAATAACTGCGCCGTCCATTAGACTTTCTACAGTACCTGTTATAAATGAAATCAAACCCTATCCCTCTTTCATATACGAAACGAAACGTCTAAAAGTCTCATGATACTTTCCATTGTTAGCGATAAATCTTCTTTACTTCTTGTTTTGGCGATTTCAAAGGGCACGGCAACACGGTTTATGCTAAATATTGCCGAAACGCCCATGTCATATACAGCGTCTAAATTATCCCCGATGTCGCCGACAACGGCGATTACAGGGACGTTAAGAGCTTTTGCCCGCCTTGACACGCCGATAACAACCTTGCCGGAAAGGCTTTGGCTGTCAAGCTTACCTTCGCCGGTAAAAATTATGTCGGCGTCGGAAGCTAGGTCTTCAAAACCAACAGCGTTTAATACGGCCTCAATGCCCATTGTTAAGCTGGAGCCGAAAAATGCGACCATTCCGGCGCCCATAGCTCCGGCAGCGCCGCCGCCTGGGATTTGAGAAACATCAATTTTGACATCCCGGCTTATTACGTCTGAAATATGTTTAAGGCCGTCGTCTAAAACCCGAACCATTTGACTGTTAGCGCCTTTTTGCGGCCCAAAGACGTAAGCAGCTCCTTTTTCCCCATACATTGGGTTGTTTATATCACACATTGTTGTAATTGTTATGCCCTTAAACCTTTTCTGGGCTTCAGATACGTCTATCCGCTCAACATCTTTAAGCGTACCGCCGGTAGGAACAAACTCCTTACCTTCCTTGTTATAGAACCTGACGCCTACAGCCGCGGCACATCCGGCGCCGCAATCGTTTGTGCTGCTTCCTCCAAGCCCCATAATTATTTCCTTGCAGCCTTTCTCTACGGCGTTAAGCATAAGTTGCCCGACGCCATAGGTTGTGGTTTTTGACGGGTCTTTTTTGTCACCTGCAAGGGGTAATCCGGCGCAAGCGGCCATTTCAATAACGGCTGTTCTGCCATCGTTTATTAAGCCGTAGAACGCATTTGTTTCTTCAAAAAAAGGCCCAGCGACTTTTAAACAAACCTTTTCGCCGCCGAGAGCTGTTAAAAAGCAGTCAACACTTCCTTCGCCGCCGTCGGCTACGGGAATACTTATGACATTTGCCTCCGGGAAAATTTTATTTATACTTTCCTTCATTATTTGGCATATTTCGTTGGAGCTTATCGTACCCTTAAAGGAATCTGGCATAAGGATAATTTTATTAATATTTCCCATTAAATATAACCTCCATTATATTTTGTTTTCCTTGCCGGTAATGTGCAAAACCTCCAGCTTAACTACAAGAACATTATTTCTTATGTTATCTATATCGGCGGCAGTTTTTGAGTAAGCCTCCGGCGTATATTTTTCAACAAGCCCAAGCAGCGGCTTTTTATTCTCATCGTCTGGAACAATGCTGCACTGACCGAAGGTTATAACGCTTTTATAAAGGGTTGTTTGCTTTTCCGATATAATACAAGTATCTGCCACAACAGCAAATGATGCGTTTTTATTATACATAATATTGTCCAGCTTATGGCCTTCCTTTGCACAATGAAAATAAATACAGCCGTTATCGTATATATAATTAACCGGCGTAACATAAGGCATACCGTCGGCGCCTGATGTAGCTAAAAAACCGTATTCACCTTCCTTAAGTAGCTTTACTGCCTCTTCGTCAGCCATTAATCTGTCTTGCCGCCGTAACTTTCTAAACTCCATAATATCACCTTCTATTTATATATTATGGTCATTATACTATATATATCGAAAAATTAAAACACGAGGCACATAACCTTTACCCTTTCAGATAATTATTTAATTTGAGGTGATTTTTATGAATAAGGATACAGAGCTTTTAAATTATATTTATCAAAACGCTCAAATGGGGCAGGATACTATCCGAAAGCTAATTGAAATAACAGAGGATACACAATTTAAAAAGGCGTTAAGCTCCCAACATGACGGTTATGAAGGTGTCTTTAAAAAGGTGAACGCTATTTTGGAAAAACATAACCAGCAAGCGAAAGAAGTAAGCCCAATGCAAAAAATAACAACGTATATTATGCTTAACATAAATACGCTGTTTAATAGGGAAACCTCTCATATTGCGGAGATGCTTATGCAGGGTTCAACAATGGGTATTACTGACATCAAAAAAAAACTAAAGGAATATGCTGACGCTGACAAGGAAATATTAGGCTTGGCTGA
>CAZEYG010000372.1:0-2758 GCA_964516575.1 uncultured Defluviitaleaceae bacterium | reverse complement strand
CATTAAGCAGTAAATTTTCACATAATAAAAGTAAAGTAAACCCGAAGTATATCCGGCCTCTAAACTTTGACGGCTGTTTTTGCCGAAAAAATTTTAGTCTGTCGCTGGGGTGCTGTCTAGTTAGGACTAAGTAAGAATATTTAAATTATTGATGTTAAACAAAATCTATTGTATACTTTATAAAGAAAATAACGATTATTGCGATATCAAGATTTAGTTGTAAAAGGCGTGTTCATTATTAGATTGCGAGGTGGTTTTATTCACAAAAATCTACGTTTAATTTTCAGATTTATAATTATGCTGGCTATAGCGGTTGGAGCATTTAATATCTTTATGCCTTTGAACGAAAAAACTCCTACATTAAAAAATGTAACGGGAATATATCTGGAGTTTGTAGAATCGGACAGGCTTTGGGCAGGAGGTGATGGAGCGGAATATACAAGAAAAGAGATAACCGACTTAATAGATAAAGAATACCTAATTAATTTATTTAATAATAAATATGAGCTTTATGATTATAAATGCGGATGTCCTTGTAATAATATTAATGTTGTTTTTGAGACGGATGATGATGTATACACTTTTGGTGTAGGAGTTGTTGGGGATGGTAACTTCATTTATTATAACTCAGATAAATATTTTGGTATTTCTTATGAACAGTACTTGGAGTTCATGAAGTTTTTATCTAAGTTTGATGAAACTGCTGATTATGACGGAAGCTGGATTAATAATTTCAGATGAGCATCACATTATGAGCAGAATAATTACATAGAGATTATATAGTGCCAAGTTACAAAAATATAATAAATTCCAAGAACAGCCGCAATTTTGCGACTGTTCTTGTCTAAAAATATCTTAACCTGTCACTGACACCAGCTTACAGGAAACAATCAGAACCGAATGACAAGAGAACAGCACCTCTGCAATTCACTGACCGTTTAGGGTCGGTTTTAGCGTCTTGACATGTTATTGAGCCAACCCTATAATCGTTATCATATACAATGTGTAGGTGATAATGATGGACGAAGTTAAGCGTGTAGCTTGTCTTTATCGTGTGTCTACCAAGGCGCAAGTGGATAAAACAACAGATGATATTCCCATGCAAAAGAACGCCTGCATGGAGTTTATTAAAACGAAACCCAATTGGAAACTGGAAAAGGAATACATAGAAAAGGGTGTTTCGGGTTACAAAAAAAAGGCAGCAGACCGTGATGTGCTTACTCAGATTAAAAACGATGCGGAAAAAGGCCTATTTGATGTATTTTTAGTGTTCATGTTTGACAGACTAGGACGGCGCGATGATGAAACGCCTTTTGTTCTACGCTGGTTTACTAAAATTGGTGTTGAAACATGGTCGGTGAAGGAAGGCCAACAAACCTTTGATGACCATGTGGACGATCTCATTAACTATATACGGTTCTGGCAGTCCGGTGGGGAAAGCAAGAAGACGGGCATCAGAGTCAAGGAAAAGCATTCTCAGATGATTAAAGACGGGCTGTTCTGTGGTGGCCCTCCACCATACGGCTATAAGCTCATTTGGTCAGAACGAACAAACAACAAGGGTAGGCGGCTTAAACAGATTGTCATAGATGAAGAGGAGAGCCAGGTTGTTAAGCTGGTTTACACCCTTGCAACGGTTAATGGCTATGGCGGTTACAGGATTGCCAACTACCTAAACGAACAGGGCATTCTCACCCGTAAAGGGGGTAAATGGGGGTTAACCGTTACCAATTATATGTTAAGAAACCCCATCTACAAGGGCTATCCCACATATGGAAAAACATCGGCACGGAGCGGAAGCAACAAACGGCAAAACCCCAACAGCTGGCTCATTTCTGATGTGAAGATTGAGGAGTTGGCTATCATAGACGAAAATGTTTGGGAAAAGGCACAGCGCATACGCAAAAAGAGAACGCCGGGCTGCTTTCTGCCGGAGGCTTACAGCTATGCGCAATATCCCCAACAAACGAAAAGCCCGCTTTTGTTTACAGGTTTAATTAAGTGCGGCCATTGTGGCTGTACGTTGTGTTCGTATTCTAGCGTTGCCAAATGGGAAACCAAGGATGGCGTGCTGAAATCGGCTACAAAGGCGTCGTACCGCTGCACCAGTGCCAACCGGGGTATTCAGTGTGATGGACAGAAAACCTATGTGCAAAATAGAATTGAAGGGCCCGTTTTGGATGAAATTTATCAATATTTAGATGGACTGGCGCAAATAGACCTAACGAGTAAGATTCAGCAAATTCGCGAGAAAAATCTTAAGCAGGAAGAGAAGGCGCTTCGGTTGGTTCAAAAGAAAAGGGCCGATAAAGAACAGGAATTAAAAACGCTTAATCATGAAATTGTTAATGCCTTATCCGGCAACAGTAGCTTTACCGGCGAACAGCTTGCAAAGGCTATCGCCCAGGTAGAGGAGGAGCGCACCGCCATCCTTGCGGATGAGCGCATGTTGATAAACACAATCGAAGAGAAAAGTAAGGAAATTAACAAGCTGGTTAATCTGCAAGCGATGCTGCCCAACTGGCGAGAGGAATTTAGCAAAACATCCACGGACATAAAGAAGATGCTGATTTCGGAACTGATTGAGGAGGTTATTGTTTATAGAACAATGATTGAGGTGAAATTCAGGATTGACTTGGAAACTTTCATTGGGTAAACGGTATGAGGTACACAAATGCTTATAGTAAATTTATAGTAGGTGTTTCTACATCCCATTGTATGGTGTAGTAACCTGATTCTTCTGCCGCTTGCACCACTG
>CAZEYG010000371.1:0-2761 GCA_964516575.1 uncultured Defluviitaleaceae bacterium | reverse complement strand
ATGATAAGGTCATAGGTGTTAAAAACTCTGCTGAGGTTAGTCATCAAATTATGGCCTTTAAAGCTCGAGGTGGAGAGGGCTTTTTAGTTTACAACGGACCTGACGAGCAATATTTAGCAGGGCGTATCATGGGCGCCGACGGCGGAATAGGCGGGACATACGGCCCTATGCCGGAGCTTTATTTACGCCTTGAAGAACTGATTGTAGAGGGTAAGATTAAGGAAGCCGAAAAACTTCAAAAGGACATTTTATTCTTTATTTACAGACTTTGTGCCTTTCCCTCTTTATACGGCGCAAACAAGGCTGTCATCAAGGTTAGAAGCGGTATCGACTTAGGCCAGCCAAGGCTTCCGTTTTTGCCTGTTGACCCAAACAGCATCGAGATTATTCAATTGGCTTCAGATATTGAAAAATGTGTTAGCGAGTGGCTATAGTGATTTATGACAATATTTCAAACATTGAGCTTTACAAAAAATTTGATAAGCGGTTATATGCGGTCTTGTCAATTCTTCGTGACAGTGACTTTTTGAGCGTTCCTGTTGGGCGGGTTGAAATTTTAGACAACGAAACCTTTGCTAACATAACAGAGCTTCAAACTACGTTACAGGATAAAGACTATGAGGCGCATAAAAACTACATTGATGTTTTTTATGTAGTAACCGGAGAAGCAAAGGTTTTTGTCACAAGCAGAAACCTCTGCAGCGTGACTGTTCCGTATAATGCCGAAAAGGATGTTGAAAGGCTTTGCGGCGAGAAGCTGTCTGAGGTTATATTATGCAGCGGCATGTTTCTCGTTTGCTTTCCAAATGATGTACACAAGCCTGGGATTGCTGTCGGTGAGGGCGCAGAGGGTAAAGTCATAAAGCAGGTAGTTATTAAGATTTATGTGCAAGGTGAATGACTAATAGACAAGATTTAAAGCGTTAATCAGTGTCTATAAATTAAAAAACAGGAGGAGTAATTATGAAAAAAAGTTTAGGATTATTTTTGGCTTTTGTGTTAATGACAACAATGTTTGCAGCTTGTGCGCCAAAGAAGGAGACAACTACTGCAACACCCTCTGCTCAACCGACGGCTCAACCCACAGCTTCCCAATCTCAAGCACCGGCCTCTTCCGAGCCATCAGCTCCCGCCCTTTCAGCAACAATCGAATGGTGGGCGTTCCCAACCTTTGCTAAGGTTGATGATGAGCTTGGTAAGTATGAGCAAAGCGTTATTAAAGCATTTAACGAGAAATACCCGAATATCACAGTTAACCTTGAAATGATCGACTTTACCGCAGGGCCGGAAAAAATTCTTTCCGCAATCCAGGGTAAAACTGCTCCGGACGTGCTTTTTGATGCACCGGGACGTATCGTTGACTACGGAAACAGAGGCGTTTTAGCAAATCTTAACGATATGTTTACAGGCGAGTTAAAGAGTGATATTGGAAACGATACACTTCTTGCTGCTTGCGGCAACGGCACAGACTATTATATGTATCCTCTTTCCTCCGCACCGTTTATTATGGCTGTTAACGGCGCTGTCCTTGAAAAAGAAGGGCTTATGAACATGATTAACATGGAAGGCGACCGTACATGGACAACTGACCAGTTCACAGCATTAAACAAAGCGCTTGCAGCAAAGGGTTATAAAAACGCGATAGTTTTCAGCAAGGATCAAGGCGGAGATCAAGGTACTCGTGCTTTTATAGCAAACCTTTATTCCTCCTCCATAACTGACAGCGGCTTAACTAAATATACAATTAATGATGCCAACGGCGTTAAGGCTCTTGATTATGCCATTTCTGCAATAAAGGCAAAAGAGCTTGAAGACGGAACAACCTTTAACGGCGGCGAAGCTATAACAGCTTTTGTTGAGGGCAGGGTTACACAAACTCTTCTTTGGGCACCTGGCCAGATTCTTAACAACAAGGCCGCTATGGATGCAAACGGCGTTAAACAAATTTCGCTTCCGCTGCCTTCAGACAACGGCAAGCCTAATGCAACAGAATTTTTGATTAATGGTTTCTGTGTGTTTAACAACGGCGACGCTGATAAAATCGCTGCTTCTAAAGAGTTTATCCGCTTCATTTGCGACGACCCTGTAATTGGCAAGAAAAACGTGCTTCAAACAAATGCTTTCCCAGTTCGCCAAAGCTTTGGCAACCTTTATGAGGGTAATGAGGATATGACGTTCCTTGCAAGCCTCAACAAATATTATGGTACATATTACAACACTATCAAAGGTTTCTCCAAAATGCGTCCGTTCTGGTGGGCTAATCTTCAAGCGGCTACTGTAGGCGAAAAAACAGCCCAAGAGGCCTTAGATGATTTTGTTAAAAATGCAGATGCTGCTATGAAAGAATAAGTATAAATCTATTTTTGGAATAGCGCTGCCCCTTTGGGGCAGTGCTACCCAGTTTACTCTTAAAATCCGAGGTGAATACTATGAATACGACTTCATCACCCCGCATTAAGCTTAACAGCATAGGCACAAAAGAATCAGTTGTTGCATATTTGTTTATGCTTCCTGCACTTATACTTTTCTCGGTTTTTGTAATCGTTCCCATATGCACAGGTATATACACAAGCCTGTTTAGTTATTCTATAGGCAAGTTTAAATTTATAGGTGTTAATAACTACATAAAGCTTATGTCTGACGATACATTCATTAAGTCGCTGTTTAATACGGCAAAGCTGGTTGTTGTTTCCGTTCCGCTGATTGTAGTTTTTTCTTTATTTGTTTCTCAAAGTGTTCCAAAAAGGCATGTATTTAAAAG
>CAZEYG010000370.1:0-2764 GCA_964516575.1 uncultured Defluviitaleaceae bacterium | reverse complement strand
CATAGACGTATACGAGATGAACTGGAACGACGCATGGGAAGTAACTAAAGCAACATGCGCTTATACAAACCATACGCTTATGGTTGAAGCCCTTGAAAAGTGGCCAATTGAGCTTTTCAGTAGGTTGCTTCCACGTATTTATATGATTGTTGAGGAGATAAACAAGCGGTTCTGTGCCCTTATTATAACAAGATATGGCGAGGATCCTGTTAAACTTCGGAAAATGGCGATAATAGCCGACGGCCACGTTCGTATGGCCTTTTTGGCAATAGCTGGAAGCCATTCTGTTAACGGCGTTGCTAAAATACATTCAGATTTACTTAAAAATCAAGAACTGGCTGATTTTTATGATATTTTCCCTGAACGTTTTAACAATAAAACAAACGGCATAACTCAAAGAAGATGGCTTGCCCATTGTAACCCCAAGCTGTCTGCCCTCTTGTCCGACACAATAGGTGACAAATGGATAACAGACCTTTCACACCTGAACAATCTGTTGCCTTATGCGGATGACAAGGATTTCCAAAACAAATTTATGCAGGTTAAGCATGAAAACAAAATATTTTTATCCAACTATATAGGCGCTACAATGGGTATTAAGGTTGACCCTAGCTCTATTTTCGACATACAGGTTAAGCGGCTTCATGAATATAAACGTCAGTTGCTTAACATACTCCACGTTTTGGATTTATATAATAAAATCAAAACCAATCCTGCCGACGAGGTTATTCCACGTACGTTTATATTCGCCGCAAAGGCTGCGGCAAGTTACAGACGGGCAAAACTTATCATCAAGCTGATTAACTCCGTTGCTAACCTTGTTAACAACGATGAAACGGTAGACGGAAGAATAAAAGTCGTATTTATGGAAAATTACCGTGTGTCTTTAGCCGAAAGGCTTATACCAGCCGCTGATGTCAGCGAACAAATATCCACCGCCGGCAAAGAAGCCTCCGGCACAGGTAACATGAAATTCATGCTGAACGGTGCTTTAACAATAGGTACGTTGGACGGCGCAAATGTTGAAATACTCGAAGAGGTTGGAGATGAAAACATATTTATTTTTGGCCTTAAGGCTGATGAGGTTATAAAAATGTATGAGGAAAACTCTTATGCGCCTTGGGACATTTATAATTTAAGCCAAAGCGTCCGCGTTGTTATGACGCAGCTTATAAACGGCGCTCTTTCACCTGGTGATAACGAGTTGTTCAGAGAAATATACGATTCTCTGCTTAACGGATTTGGCGGCTCAAGGGCTGACGAGTATTTTGTTCTTAAGGATTTTGACAGCTACGCTGCTGCTCAGGCGAAGGTAGCCGAGGCTTATAAAATCAAAGAGCGCTGGGCAAAATCTGCGATTATTAACGTTGCTAAAAGCGGCAAGTTTTCCAGCGACAGAACAATTAAAGAATACGCCGAGGAAATTTGGAATGTTAAACCAATGCGTATTGAATAGAATGTGATAAAAAAGGATGTCGACAAAGTGGCTTCGCCACTTTGTCGAGTACTTTTGAAGAAATGCCTAAACAGCGCCTATGGCGTCATTACGGCATTTCTTTGCGTTTTGGCTGCAGGGATAAATCCATCCAAAACGTTTAAAGTTATTGGTTATTATACTTTTTAGTTTGCATAAGATTATAAATAAAGATTGTTAGAATCACTATTATACCTCCCGCCAAGGCGTACGCCCCAGGTATTTCCCCGATTACAAGAAACACAAGTATCGGGTTCAGCACAGGTTCTATCGAAGTAATAATAGAGGATGTAAGCGGGGGCAAATATGGAACAGACAACGAAAACAACAGGTAAGCCAAGCCTAGCTGAAATATGCCCATTAGAATAATTCCAATCCATGGCATAAGCTCAAAGGCAACAAAAGCCTTATCAAAAAATATGTAAGGTATAAACACAACCGAAAATAAATTACCTAAAAAGGTTGCGCTTAAAGGGTCTGCCTCAGGAAGGGAATTTCCAAACACAACAGCGCCAAAGGTAACTCCCGAAAGAAGAGCACAAAAATCACCAAGTAATTTACCCGCTCCCATATTGTCGATAAAAAACAGCACTATACCTGCAAGTGTAAAAGCTACAGCGCCAATATCAATAAGCGCAGGTTTTTTCTTTAAGAAAACATAAGAGTAAATAATTATAAAAACCGGCGCCGTATATTGCAGTACGATTGCGTTTGCTGCTGTTGTATGTTTATTTGCAACCATAAACAAAAAGGTTGTCATTGTAAGCATCAAGGCGGTAATAACAGTTCTTTTTGAAAACTCCGGCTTAAAGGATTTTCTGTATAAACCTAAGAATATAGCAGCTATAAGCCCTCTAACGCCGGTTATCGTTATTCCGCTCCAAGGTATCAGCTTAGCAAAAAGCCCTCCTGTGCTCCATAATACGGCGACAAAAATCATACACAACCTAGCTCTTGTAGCATTCATCTTTATGTGTTTTGTACTTAAAATGTCCATATGTATATGTATCTCCGTTATCGGGTAAATAGCTACCGGCTAACCGATACTTCCCCTGAAAATATGTTTATTGTATCACCCGTATCGGTTTTTACAATAAGCTCTCCGTTATCGGAAACATCAACGGCCGTACATTTAAAGGAATGACTTCCGTCGTTTACGGTTATTTCTTTTCCGATATGTATGCACAATTCCTTGTACTTTCCCGCAAGATTCTTAAAGGAACCCTCCGATACAATCAAGTTAATATATTTATTTAACTGATGTATTATTTCTTTTATTAATTTAGTTTT
>CAZEYG010000369.1:0-2767 GCA_964516575.1 uncultured Defluviitaleaceae bacterium | reverse complement strand
TTAAAAACGTCTGAAGCTTATTATATCCAATGGCTCTTGCTGCCTCTATTTGACCACTATCCACTGCCATAATAGCCGTTCTAAACATCTCGCTTGAATAAGCAGCAAAGTTAAGAGAAAAACCTAATACCGCTATCAGCAGCGGCAAAACATCCACACTTGCAAATAAAATATAGTAAAGTATCATTAGAATAACCACAATTGGCGTTCCCTGAATGATACGCACATATATTTTAGCCGGAATATTGAAAAGTCTTTTTCTTGACATTCTTGCGGCACACACAAATGCCCCAAGCAGTGTTCCAAAGGCAAGAGACAACAGCGATATAACAAGGGTTACCCCAAGACCATTTAGTATGAGCTTGTATCTATCCTCAGCAATAAAAGTCTTATAGAAGCTATCCTTAAAATCTTCTATAAATGAATTGTTATCTGTCTTTGCATTAGTTGTCCTAACAAGAACCAATTCCCCGGCCGAAAATATAGGCTCTGTAAATAAAACTGACTGTTTCCTCTCTTCGGAAGCTGTAAGACAAGCTGTAGCAATATCAGCCTTGTTTGAGTCTAAAGTCTCAAAAATACCGGATGTATCCACATCGGTAATATTTAGGCTATAACCCAGCATTTTAGCGATATTATACACAAGCTCAATATCATAGCCAACAATGACATTATCCTTTACATACACAAAGGGAGCGCCCGCCTGTGTGGTAGTAGCAACTCGCAGTACTCCTTTTTCCCCCGAAAGCTCAAAATCAGGAAGAGTTTTTGCGTTTTCATCGTCGCCAAACCATTTGCTTTGCAAAGCTTGAAGCTCTCCATTTTCCTTCATGGCTTTAATCGCTCCGGAAATTTCGTCATTTAATGAATCGTTTCCCATCTTTAGAGCAATGGCATAATCCACCATATTAAAGGGCGGCAGAGCGACAATGCCACTGTTTTCCTTCTCAAAATTCCTGGCAATCATCTCATCCATTACTATGGCGTCTACCTTTTTATTTAGAAGCACCTGAAGAAGGTCTGGGTTGCTGTTATAATATTTTGGGGTCACATTCACTTGTTTTTTTAGGTTTTCGAACATTACAGAACCTGTTATACAGCCTAAATTTTTGCCTTCAAGCTCTTGTATTGCAGCAAATTCAGGCACAAGAGAATTTTCATTTTTTTGGGCAAGCAACATCTGTGGATTTAAAAAATACTGTTGGCTGAAATCTACGGTTAACGCCCTCTCATCGGTACGAGTCATATTGGAAATTATTGCATCAGATTTGCCTGATTGCAGTGATGCTATAATGCCGGCAAACTTCATATTTTGAAATTCCGGAATATAACCCATGTCATAACACAGTTTGCGTGCAAGTTCAATGTCGATTCCTGCAAATTCATTGTCCAGCACAAAGCACATTGGCTCCATATCAGCAGAAATTGCTATTTTAATGGTTTCTCCGCTTTCCCGCTTTGGCACATCAATTGGAGAGTAAGCCGAACCGTCGGTTTTAATCCAATGGGAGACAATTTCTTCTAATGTACCATCTTCCTTATACTGTGACAGCAGTCTGTCTATCTTATCAAGGAGCGCACTATTGCCTTTAGCCACCGCAACCGAAGCACCTTCGTTAGTTAAAGGCTCGCCCACTATCTCAAGGTTTGGGTTTTCCATCACAAAACGCTGTAAAGTAGTTTCGTTAGCAATCATAAAGTCGACTTTGCTTGCCTTTAATGCTGCTAGAATATCGCTGTAGTTGTCAAAACTTCTCCGCTGTGCCTTTGGATATTGCGCTTCGATAACAGTTTCACCTAAACTGCCGGTCATTACGCCTACCGTGGCGGTTTCAAGTTTTGATTTGTAATCTGTGTCCAAAACGCCGGAATACATATCCCTACGAATTATCAGTGCAACATCAGAAACCAGATATGGCTCTGATAAAAGCATATTTTCACGCCGCTCCGGGGTTGCATTCATATTGGAAATAATAAGGTCTATTTTACCTGATATGCCTGCCGGTACTAAAACGTCATAGTTCATTATCTCAAACTTTACCTTCATACCAAGGTGATTTGCAAGACGGTAGGCAAACTCAGCATCAAAACCAACTACGTCTCCGTCTTTGATATAGTTAAAAGGCTGATTTAAGGCATCAAGCCCGACGGTGAGGATTTCGCCTGCAGAGGGATTTTGAATCGGCATATCCTCTTTTGCTTCTTTTATCCAGCGATTATACATATCGTCGTATGTACCCTTTGATAAATAATCTGCAATAAATCCATTTACTTTCTGCATTAACTCGTCGTTACCAAGTTTAGTGCCTACAACAATATCAACTGTTCCAAGACTTTCCGGTAACACAAATAAGTCGGGGTTGCCGGCAACCACATAGTCAAGATTGGGTCTATTATATGTAAATCCATCTAATTTTCCTTTTTGCACCGCTAGATAACCATCCGCCAGTTGATTAAAATACTTTATCTCGCAATTAGTAAACTGTTCTACGAGCATATCGGCTGCTGCCGTTCCTGCCGTACCTCCAAGATCATATTTCTCTGAATCAAGCTCCTTTATGCCGTTAATAGTTGATGTAACTGTACTGCAACCACTAAGCAGCCCCATCATAAAAATCAATAAGACATAGATAAACTTTCTTTTAGTTTTCATCTGAACCCTCCTTCTATTTTATCATTATTATGATATACATAGTATCACAATAATTTTGAATATACAAGACCAAAAAAGCATCAAGTATATCTTTGCTAACCCCATAATTTTAAA
>CAZEYG010000368.1:0-2776 GCA_964516575.1 uncultured Defluviitaleaceae bacterium | reverse complement strand
CGGCTTCCAAGAAGCGCAACAATCGTAGCCAACGAATTAACCTACGCCGTTTTAATAGACAACGACAACGCCGAAAAATTCATCAAAACCCAGCCAACTATAGCCTACCGCCTTATGAAGGCGTTAAGCAGCCGTATACGTAAAATGGACGCCGAAATAGAAAGGCTCAAATTTCAGCTTAGATTTAATGAAACTAACCAAGCCGGGTATCACGAAAATGACGAAGAGTCTTTAATATAACAATCTCTTTCTTTATTGAAAGTATCCAGGCTCAACAGAACTTTGACAGCATATATTATTTTTGAGGTGAATATTATGAATACTATGTATACTACAATACTAAACGAGCATGATAATAACCCGCTGCTTTCCCAGCCTATATTTGGCAAAACCATATTTGAGCATACTGCCGAGGCTGCGGCCGGCTTTGATTACGGGGAAGTAATCGCCCTCTTAACTCCCGAAGAGCGAGAGACCTTTGATTTTAGTATGCTTTCCGGGTTAACAAACCCAGTTATCGTGCTTCAAGGGGATATGCCCTTTGTTTCCGGCGAGGTTATAAGCGCCCTTCTTTCTATGCACAAAGCCGAGCAAAACGCTTTCTCAAAAATTTATTTTGAAGACGGCATATACAGCGGCGTTTACGCTATTAGTCCCGAGGTTCTGTTAGAAATAATCGTCGAGCTGAAAACGTCCGGTCAATACAAAGGTTTTTCGCTGGAAGATATTTTTAGCGTCGCCGCCGCTAAGGGTTTAAAATCCACAGGTTTACTTTGGGAAAACCCGGCGCTTTTCTACAAGGGAAGTAACGTATCGGATTATTATAAGATTATGGACATAATCAGGCTGGCTATAAACTATTCCCACGCTATGAACGGCGTCAGGTTCATAGACATCAGCCAGGCATACATCGACTCAACAGTCTCTATCGGCGAAGGTACGGTTATTTACCCCGGCTCTATACTGGAAGGCCAAACAACAATCGGCAAAAACTGCAAAATCGGCCCCAACAGCAAAATCACCGACATGACAATCGGTGACGGCGTATCGGCGGCATATTCCGTTTTGACCGAATCCTCTGTCGGTAACGAAACGTCGATAGGCCCCTTTGCTTTTGTCCGTCCCCATTGCACAATTGGTGATTGCTGTAAGGTCGGTGATTTTGTTGAAGTTAAAAACTCTGTTATGGGTAATAACACAAAAGCCTCACATCTTACGTATATTGGTGATGCCGACGTTGGTAATAACATTAATTTCGGCTGTGGTACTGTTATAGTAAATTACGACGGCAAAAACAAATTCCGGACTGTTATCGAGGACGACTGCTTCGTAGGTTGTAACGCTAACCTTGTTTCCCCGGTTGTTCTCAAAAAAGGCTCCTTTATCGCCGCCGGCTCTACGATTACGGAGGACGTGCCGGAAAACGCTCTTGGTATCGCCCGGGCAAGGCAGATAAACAAGGATGGCTGGCAACGGCCTAAGAAGATTGTGAAGTAGACAATATTGTTTCTAAAGCCTTGGGAGCCAAGCTTTCCAAGGCTTTAGTCTATCGAACAGGCGGATATAATGCTTTCACTTGTAATTATTTTATGCAAATATGTGTTTCTGCTGCTTTTGGTTTATTTCCTATGGCAGTGGTTTGTTTACTCTCATGCAGAGCGTGAAGGTGACGAACAGCGTGTTAAATACGCCGCTATTAAACAATTCGGCGTTATTATTTTGATGCACATTGAAGCCTTTTTGATTTTGTCCTATACCCCAAGTTACCCTTATTTCAGCCTGCCGGTTTTAATAAACGGCGGCGCCGGGCTTATTTTTTTGCTTGCCGCCGGGTTTGTTACAAGGAAAATCTATCGGTTTGGCTGTCCGTTGGTTTGGAACGGTCTTTTTTTCTTAATGACTATCGGTATAATCTTTATTGAGCGGATAGACCATACCTTTGCCGTTAAACAACTTATGTGGTTTTATGTTGGCCTAGGGCTTATTATTGCGGTTCCCGCCGTTTTAAAAATAGCGCCTTATTTGTTTAAGCTGCAAAAAACATACTTGATTGTTGGGTTTGGCCTTCTTTTGCTGCCCTTTATATTCGGCGAAAGAAAGTTTGGTGCAGTTAACTGGGTTAACATCGGAGGCATAAACTTTCAGCCGTCAGAAATTGTTAAGTTTTTGTATGTTTTTTATTTGGCGGCTGTACTTCGGCGGGAAAAGCGGATTAAGGAGCTTGTGCTTCCTGCCATTTTAAGCGGCCTGTTTGTCATTATTCTCGTGGCTCAAAAGGATTTAGGCGGCGCTCTTATATTTTTCGTCACATTTTTGGTTATGCTTTATATATCCACAGGTAACGGATTACTTTTGTTTTCCGGTTTAGCAGCCGTCAGCTTAGCGGCATACTACGCCTATGGAATTTTTTCGCATATTCAAATACGTGTGGCGGCGTGGCGTAATCCCTTTTCAGACATAGACTCCGGCGGTTATCAAATTATCCAATCTCTTTTCGCTATAGGTACATGGGGCGCTTTCGGCGCCGGGTTAACAAGAGGAAGCGTTAATTCTATACCTATCGTAGTATCCGATTTTATTTTTGCCGCCATTTGCGAGGAAATGGGGGCTGTTTTCGGTATACTACTTATACTGGTGTTTGTAATGGTGTTTTACAGGCTCATTAAAATATCACTAAGCTGTGAGGAGCGGTATTTTGCTCTTATAACCGCCGGGTTTGCTTGTATGTTTGCCTTTCAGTCGTTTCTGATTCTCGGCGGGGTTATCAAACTCATCC
>CAZEYG010000367.1:0-2778 GCA_964516575.1 uncultured Defluviitaleaceae bacterium | reverse complement strand
AAGCATCCTTATTCAATATGCTTCCCTCCTCAATATCTATTGGTTATATTTTACCAACTTTAGCAAAAAAGTTCAACTATTTTATTTTTATGGGGGCAATGAACCGACATGCGCGGTAGTTCATTCATTTTGTGCCATATTATAGAATCTTTTTATAGAGCTTTAGACTTCTATGGCAACGGCATGAGCGATAGACGGAATTGTCTCGCCTTGTAATGCGCTGGTTGAGCTCATAAGCGCTCCGGTTGGTATAAATAATATTTTCTTTAGCTCTTTCTTTTTCATTTTATCATAGAAGTATCCCGCAAAAGTAACTGCTGAGCAGCCGCAACCGCTGCCGCCTGCATGAGTATCTTGTTTATCCTTGTCAAATATTAATATTCCGCAATCTGTATAAACGCTTTCTACATTAAAACCTTCTTTCTTCATCAGCTTACATACTAATTCGTGACCAACATATCCTAAGTCTCCAGTTGCTATAAGGTCATAATAATCAGGTGTTCTGCTTGTATCCAGAAAATGTGAAATCATTGTATCAACGGCAGCAGGGGCCATGGCGGCGCCCATATTATTACTGTCTTTAATTCCCATATCAATTATTTTCCCTGTTGTTATACAAGTGATATAAGGGCCATCACCGTTTTTTGTTAGAATACAAGCGCCGTTGCCTGTAACTGTCCATGTGCTGGTAGGTGGCCTTTGAGTGCCAAGCTCTAAGGGAAAACGAAATTGCTTTTCCGCCGAGCAAAAATGGCTTGAAGCGCCGACTAATACATTTGTTGCAAAGCTGCCGTCTATTAGTATCGCCCCTAGGCTCATTGCCTCACCCATCGTTGAACAAGCGCCGAATACGCCGAAAAACGGGATACCTAAGTCTCGTATGCCGAAATTACTGCTCATGCTTTGGTTTAACAAATCGCCGCAAAGAATATAGTCAATTTGTTCAGCCTTAAAACCGGATTTTTCGATAGCTAGTTCAAAGGATTTTTTGGCAATGCCGCTTTCAGCCTGTTCCCAATTGTCCTCACCGGCAAGAGCGTCGTCTAATATAACATCAAAATAATCCTTAAGGGGGCCTTCTCCCTCTTTTTTTCCTACTACAGATGATGTAACCAGTATATTAACCGGGTTTTCAAATCTAATTGATTTACCGACTTTTTTTAACAAAAAAACTCCTCCATTCCTTTGTTCAAGTGTATCCTTAACTAATTCTGACAAAATCAGATTAGCTTTATGACAGCGAAATCCAACATATTTCTTAGTATTCGTCCATACATAAATTTTATACTTTACCAAAGGAATGAGAAGCTTTTGTGGAATATATTTATCAATACCCGGGTAATACTATGCTTCTTTTATGTTTTCTATTTTAACATCCTCTTGCTGCGTTGCTTTATTATAGGCTAGAAAGGCCGCCCCAAGCTCCGGCTTTTCCTTAGTAGTTATAACGGTTATACCTTTAAATTCATTTTTTAAAAGCTCTGTTACACGTTCCTTTATTTTATCATTAATAGAGAACACAGAGCCGCTAAGGATAACCTTGTTTTTTTCGAGCTTGCTTCGCCCGATTAAAACAGAAGCAGCTTTGTATAAGCCTTGAGCAGCTTCCTCTTCAATATCCTGTGCTATTTTATCGCCGCCTTTTGCAGCGTACTTAACAGTAAGCGCCAGCTCAGCAAAAGCATTTGGCGAAAAATCCTTTTTTGCAACAATCTTAGCGCAATCCTCAAAGTTTTTAATTGCAAGGTGTTCTTTTATTTTGTCAATAAGCACGGTTTTACCAATCATTCCGTCGAAAGACAAGCAGGCATATTTAAGCGCTGTTTTACCAAGCCAGCAAGCAGAGCCCACATCGTCAATCATAAAACCCCAGCCGCCAATTTGTTTTATTTTTTTGTTCTTATCAATAGCATAACAAACCGAAGCATTATTGCTTAAAACTACAACACCCGGTTCTTTTTTAGCCTCAGAAGCAAGTATCATTTCGGCTTCAGTAACAATATTTACCGGGCATGAAAACCCGTGCTCCTCAATAATTTGCTTAAGCTCGCTAATACTGTTGTCGGATAAAACGGAATTAAAGCCAATGCAAACGCCGCCACAGTTAATAACCTTTGTGTTAGTCAGCTTGTTAAATTCTTCAATTAGCCTTAATAAGTTTTGTTTAACGTTAACACCAGTGTTATGCTCTGGGTGAATTTTCTTTCCGACATGCCGGCCAATGATATTTTGCTCGTCATTAATGGCAAGCAGCCTGCTATAATTACCACATCCGTCAATACCTATAAAATACATGGTTTACACCTTCTTTATAAGCTTTTAATATGCTTTTCCCCAAAAAACCATTTTATCCGCTTTTTTCCCGCAGTATATACATTTGTCTGAAATCTGCTCTTGCTCAAATGGTATACATCTTGAAGTAGCGCCTGTTTTTTCCTTTATACCGTCCTCACATCTTTCATCACCACACCACATAGCTTTTATAAAACCTGGAGTTTTTTCCAGGATTTCGGCAAACTCATCCATTGTGCTTGCGGCGTAGATGTTAGAGTTACGATGATTAATGGCTTTTAAATAAAGACTTTTTTGTATATCCTCAAGTAAGGCTGTTACTTCCTTCTCAATATCACTTAGATTAACAGTAATTTTTTCTCTGGTATCCCTTCTTGCAAGAACAGCCTTACCCTCTTCGATGTCTTTGGGACCTATCTCAATTCTAACAGGCACTCCTTTCATTTCATATTCGCTGAACTTCCAACCGGGTTTTTTATCGCTGTC
>CAZEYG010000366.1:0-2791 GCA_964516575.1 uncultured Defluviitaleaceae bacterium | reverse complement strand
ACCCTACGCTTATCGAAAGCGCCATTGGTTATGTTGTAACGCCTTTTCAAAGCGCATTTACCTCTGTCGGCAAATGGACCTCTGAAAAAATCAGTGTGCTAAGTAACATTAAGTATTTAGAGGAAGAGAACACAAGGCTTAAAGCCGAAGTTGACAGCTTGAGCGCAGAAAACAAACGGCTTAAGCTTATAGAGGAAGAAAACGTCAAGTTGGCCAGCCTTTTGAATATAAGCAGCAAATACCCAGATTACCCAACCGTAGGCGCTAGAATAATCGCAAAAGATACCGGTAACTGGTATAACACCTTCATAATTGATAAAGGCTCAAGAGACGGTATAAATAAAAATATGGTTGTGCTTGCTTCAAAGGGGCTTGTGGGTCGTATCCTTGAAACAGGCGCAACATATTCTAAGGTTGTGGCGCTGATTGACGACACAAGCGCCATAAGCGCTAAAAGCGTGCGTACAGAAGATATTGGTATCCTTAAGGGTGATATGATGCTTATGCGTGACGGCTTGTGCCTTATGGATTATATTGATATGGATGCAGAGATTATGGCCGGAGATGAACTGGTAACATCCCATTTAAGCGATATTTATCCGCCGGGTTTACTCATTGGCAACGTGACGTTAGTTTCTGTAGATACCGCCGGGTTTTCCAAAAAAGCCGTCGTCAAACCCGTTGTTGACTTTAAGCATATGGAAGAAGTTCTTGTTATTACAGAGGTCTTTAAAGATATGGCGGAAGTGGAACGTGAGGAATTAGAAAACCAAAAAATTGAATTAGATTAAAAGCAGAGTAAAGCAAAGGCGATAGATGCTTATGCTTTATTTCTGTATATACTGAATAAGGTGTAAATGTGAGAATATTAACAACTTCTCTTGTAGTGATTATTAATTTTATTCTGCAATCTACTTTGTTTGAATATATCGAAATCATCGGAATAATACCTAATACCGCCATAATAATTATCGTTTCCTACGCAATGTTAAGGGATGATGTTGAAGGCGCTATTATAGGTTTTTTTTCCGGATTACTGCAAGATATGTTTTTTGGCAGAGTGATTGGTTTGTATGCATTTTTGGGTATGATTACAGGTTATCTTTGCGGTAAGCCTTTTAAGGATTATTATAACGAAAGTTATATTTTGCCGCTTATACTTGTTGTGGCCAGCGTAATAGGATATGAGTTTGTTTTTTACTGTACCAGCTTTTTATTTAGGGGAAAGATTGATATAATTTATTACTTCGGAAATATAATTTTCCCCGAAAGCGCGTATACAGCCATTTTAACGTTGCCAGTTTACCGTATTGTTTATGTTGTAAACACTAAAGTCTTAAGCTACGAAAAGAAAAAAAGAAAACTGTTTTAGGACCTGTCTAATATCTGCTTTTGTGGATTTTTAGCAAATCTTGCTAAGTGGGAGGAAGCGGCGGCGGCTCGTACCGGCAAGAAAGCCGACGCCCAAAGGGCGGCTTTTGCCAAAGGTAAAAGTCTTGAGTTTATTCGTAGAATATATGCAAGCCTAACCCAAAAAGCAGGCTTTTTGGGAACTCTGGGTAGCCGTTGGCAAAGCAATTTGGAAAATTTGCCGAAAAGATGACAAATGGAGACATTAGACAGGCTCTTAAAGAAGTATTGATTTATTAATCCCTAATTGTAAATTAGTTATAATATTTTATTGTCGCCGCAATACTCAACGGCGTATAACAGGAGCTGCTTTAGTTTTGGAAGAAAAGTTTTGGAAACGTGTTATAAATGTTATTACGAACAGGTTGCTTATATTGTTTATTTTAATATTTGCCGCATTTTATTTGCTTGCGTCAAAGCTGTTTACTCTTCAGATTATAAAAGGCGAATCGTATCAAAACCAACTTACACTTACAACACTTAAAGAAATTTCAATTGATGCCCCGAGAGGTACGATTCATGATAGATACGGTCGGCCATTAGCTGTAAACACAACGGCCTTTACAGTTAAAATAGACCCGAATATTATAAGTAACGGCGACATTAACAAAGCTCTATATGAACTTATACTGCTTTTTGAGAAAAATGGGGATAAATACGTTGATGAATTTCCTGTCTCAATGTATGAACCCTATGTTTTTATGTTTGATGGTAACAAAGAAAGGGAAAAAAAGTGGAAGCTAGACATGGAAGTGGGTGAGAATCTAACAGCAGCAGAAACAATTGCCTTTTTACGGGAAAAATTCAAAATACCACAGGAGCTTTCAAACTCAGAAGCAAGAAAGCTGCTTTCATTAAGAAGTGCTGTGTTTATGCAGAGATATAGAAAATATGAACATATTACAGTCGGAACAGACATTAAAAATGAAACTGTTGTTTCCATAGAGGAAAACAGTGATATATTTGGCGGCGTTTATGTTGAGGTGGATTTTTTAAGGCATTACCCCGGCGGAGAATACTTTTCTCATATATTAGGTTTTATTAGGGGGCTTAATACGGAGGAGGAGCTTAAGGAGTTAGGCGAAGGTTATAACTATGGGGATATAGTTGGTAAATCCGGTATCGAAAAGACATATGAGCTTTCGTTAAGCGGTCAAAAGGGGAGCAAGATAGTTGAGGTTACAAACCTGGATAAACAGCTCAGAACCCTTGAAATTAACGAGCCGATTCAAGGCAATAAAATATTTCTAACTTTAGATGCAGACCTTCAAGTCAAATCCTATAATATACTTAAAGATACAATAAAAGATTTTTTAATCAAAAAACTGTTAAATAAAAAATGTGGTAACGTTCTTTTATTGCAAAAAAAGAGCGTTACCAT
>CAZEYG010000365.1:0-2794 GCA_964516575.1 uncultured Defluviitaleaceae bacterium | reverse complement strand
AACTCCGTCTGCAATGAGGTTTGCCAAGAGATTGAGCCTTTTATCTCCTAACACATCTTTTAATATGGTTGCAACAAAATAGAACGGTTTGTTTGGGTGGTGTTTTAATCAATGTTGGTATTGCCGTATATGTTTTTATAATAATCTTGATGTGTGTATGATATTACTCTGGACATCCAATTTGATGATTGATATACCATTGTATAGTTTCCAACATATCTTGCATAAATGTATAGGCAGGCGACAAGCATTCAACATTTTTAGAAAAGTATTGGCCGTACTCGCTTACTGGCTGTTAAACTAACCGAAATGTTTTAGCCAACTTTTTGACATTAACGGAGCTTTCGGAAATTTAGAGAGCTTCATTTCCCAACTTAGGCATCTTCAAAACGGAAGATTAACCTTAACCTATTTTTGCCGATAAACCCTTCGATGTGAGCTTTCTCCGATAATAAGTTACACCATAAAGCAATTTAAAAGTTGGCGCAAGATATGTTATTGGTTATTCATATTTTGGGACACAAAATTAGGGATAAATATCTAATTACAATCATATAAATGAAAAAAGTATCGGGGAGGGGTGGAGTTGCTGATAAATCAAAAACTTAATTTTCTATTAGCGATTCTTATGGAAACAGCAAAACCTAAAGCGGAAGCGGCTATATGTAATGCTGCGACAGTTAGTGAAACCCCAGAAACTCAGATATTTGATGAAGATGAGGCGCGGATGTTTAATGTTTCAATGATGTAATAATAAGTGTTGAAGGGCTATTTAGATGATAGTCCTTTTATTATTGTCAGTATACTAGGGCTAAAAACCTCTCTCTTTTTGATTTTGAGAAGGCAAAAACAACTTCAAGAGCAAAGTTTCTCCTGTTCTCGATTGCACAAGCTGATGTTTTGCGCGCAAGTTTGAAACATTAAAAGCAGTGCTGGAGGTTTTTGTGGACGAGTGTATTTGCTTTTGCGCTGCAAAAATAAAATGCAGACAAAGCAGACAATCTCGTGAACTGCCTATTCTGTGCTTAATTTTTTGTAATCAACGATGTTGGCAGCTCCTTTGCGATGCGAATATTTGACAAGTTTTACCGTTAGTGATATATTATAATTATAAGATTATTTGAAATAGGTGAGCAATTGGCCTCAAAAGTTACCGTCGCTATTGTTACATTTAATAACGCTGATGTTATTGAGAAGGCTATTGAGTCTATTTTATTCCATACAGCCGGCGTTGATTTGACTTTGTACGTTATCGACAATTGTTCATCTGACAATACGGCGAGCATCATTCGTAAATGTTTTGATAATGTTGTTTTAATTGAAAACAACCGAAACCTAGGGTTTGGAAGGGCGCATAACTGTGTTTTGCCATTTCTTGATTCAGATTACCATATTATTTTAAACCCAGACATACAGCTTATTAACAACGCAATATTTGATTTTTGCCAATTTATGGGCAATAACCCTGACATAGCAATAGCAGTTCCGAAAACGCTTAATGATGATTTAACAGAACAATTCACCCCAAAACTTACGCCAACCTTTAAATATATGATAAGCAATAGGTTGTCTAACATATTTAAATACTTTGCTAATATTAGAAAAGAGTACACTATGGAGAATGCTTGTGTAACCGAGCCGGTTGATGTTGGTTTTTGCGGCGGCTGCTTTATGTTTATAAAAACAAGCGTGTTTAAAGCATTAAACGGTTTCGATGAGAGTTTCTTCCTTTATAGTGAAGATGCAGACCTTACACGTATGGCAAAAAAATATGGCAGAGCAGTTTATAACCCTAATATTTGCGTTGTTCATTTGTGGGAGAGGGGTTACACCAAAAGCCTACAGCTTTTTTTCATTCAGGTGCAGTCTATGCTGAAATATTTTTGGAAGTGGCGTGGCAACAATGATTGATATTTTGCTTGCAAGCTATAACGGTGAAATGTTTATTGCCGAACAAATAGATTCAATTATCTCCCAAAGCTTTACCGACTGGCGGCTTTTTATTCAGGACGACTGCTCCAAAGACAACACAGCGGGCATAACACAGGAATACGCAAAGAAATACCCGGGAAAGATAACCGCGGTAACGAGGGATTACCCTTCGGGCTCGGCGAAAAATAATTTCTTTAGTATGCTCAACCTTTCAGCCGCCCAATATATAATGTTTTGCGACCAAGATGATGTTTGGCTTCCCCATAAAATACAAGCAGCTTATAGCCAAATTAAAAAGCTAGAAGGTTTGTATGGGCACGAAACACCGCTTTTAGTTCATACCGACCTTAAAATTGTTGATGAAAACTTGAAGCTTTTGCATCAGTCCTTCTTTAAGTATCAAGGGCTTAACCCGATGATTAAAAAGCTTAACGGGTTGTTAGCTCAAAACAACATAACCGGCTGCACAATGATGATAAACAGAGCACTTTTTCAGCTTGTAACGGATAACTTAGGGGAAAATGACGGTATATTAATGCATGACTGGTGGATTGGCCTTATTGCCGCTTCTTTCGGTCATATAGATTTTTGCAAGGAGCCTTCTGTTTTATATCGCCAGCATGAAAGAAACCAGCTTGGCGCTGTTAATAATAGAAGCGTTAAAGGAGCTTTGAAGATTATAAGAGAGCGTTTAAAATCAAAAAGGCGTATTTCCGCAACATATGCGCAAGCAAGCCGCTTTTATGAAATGTACGAGAGTATCTTACCCGATGATAAAAAAAACACAATAAAAACGTATCTCTCAATACCGGAAAGAAATAAAGTGCTAAGGATTTATTGTTTGATTAAAAATGGCTTCATT
>CAZEYG010000364.1:0-2804 GCA_964516575.1 uncultured Defluviitaleaceae bacterium | reverse complement strand
CGCCCTTACTTGCCGTGGTTATTTGCTCAATGTCCACCCCTACTTCTTCTTTGCCAATTATACATGCGGCATAATCCCCCGAATGGGAAAGATTAAAATACAGTCCGCCCATACCCTTAAAATAAGGCTTATTATGAAGACCCAGATTATATTCCGGCGGCAGCTTAATACCGGGATTTTCCTTTCTGACAGCATAAAAAAGCAGAAGCTCTGCTCCTAAAGAAAGCGCCCTGCTCTTTTCTGATTTATAAGCCAAAGTCATTTTTCTTCTTTCAGGCGAAGCCTTAAAAAGCAAACGGTTAAAAACTACTTCATCTTGCAAAGGTCTAACGTTTACGGCATATAGTTTCAATTGACTACCTCATTTTTCAATTGTCCGGCGTAATCAAGTAAGTATTCCCTGTCATTTAATTCCGGGTTTTTTAATACAGAATCAAAAAGACTGTTAAGGATCTCACCTATTCGCTTTCCGTTAGTTATACCCAAATCCTTTAAGTCATTACCATTAATTTTTAAGCCCTTGATTAAAATGCAATCCTTGCTTAAAATAATATTTTCTATTTTATCTACAAGACTGTCCAAATACTTAACGCTACCATAAGAACCGCCTTCTATTATTTTCTTTAATGCAATGACTTTAGAGAGATTTTCCTTTCCGATAACAGAAAGAGTTTTTCTGATAGAGTAAAAGTCGTCGCCAATATGCTTATTTACCCATTCAACCAGCATAATTGTTTCTTTGATTGTATTATTATCAAAGCGCAGATGCTTGAGATTTTCAAATGTTAAGTTGCCTTCGTTTAGGAATATGACTGAAAGGCGGCTTGGCAAATCCGCCGGCGCTTGTTTTATATTAGCAATTATTCTGTCCATATTGGCCTTTAAGCAGTCATCAAGCTGGCGGCTTATAAATATAACCAAACCTGTATCATAAAAAAGCTGCAAATGGCATGGATTATCTGACATTATCAGCTTTACAAACTCATCCCGGATACGTTCTACGCTAATATTAGCTATCAAGGAAGCATTAGCCAAAACAGCCTTAAATGTGTCTTCCTCAATGTCAAATCCAAGCTGTGCGCTGAACCGTATAGCGCGTAACATACGTAAAGCGTCCTCCTTAAAACGCAAATCGGCGTTACCTACCCCACGGATTATTCTGTTTTTTATATCGGCAATGCCGTTAAATGGGTCAACTAAGCCCAAGAATTCGTTATAAGCTATGGCGTTCATAGTAAAATCACGCCTTAACAAATCCTCAGTTAAATCACTTGTGTATGTTACGTTATCAGGGCGACGGCTGTCTGAATATTTTCCGTCGATACGATAGGTTGTTACCTCATAGTTTTTTTTGTCAATTACAACTGTCACAGTACCATGCCTTACTCCCGTATCTACAGTATACCTAAACAGATTCTTAACCTGCTCAGGCAAGGCTGATGTAGCAATGTCCCAATCCTTAGGCTCACGCCCCATTATGCTGTCTCTAATACAGCCACCTACTGCAAACGCCTCACAGTCGTTTGAGCTTAGTGTGTTTAAAATAAAACGGACGTTTTGGGGCATAAGGATTTTTTGCATTATTAATTCTCCCATGTATAGATATTGCCGCCGGCTATTGTAAACTGTATGCAAGTAGTTATTTCTTTGCCTTCATACAGCGAAAACTTTGCCTTAGAGGCGAATTTAGACGAATCTATAGTACAGCGTTCATTATCCTTAAATATTAGCATATCTGCATCACAGCCAATCTCAAGTTTTCCCTTGTGCTTAAGATTAAGGATTCTAGCAGGCCCTGCAGACATTTTTTCTGTTAACTCACCTATAGATAAAATATTGGTTTTAACCAGCGTTTCATAACTTATTACAAAAGCCGAATCAAGCATTGAAATACCAAAGGAAGCGCTGTCAAAGGTACTTTTCTTGCTTTCCTTAAACTCCGGCGAATGCCCTGTTGATATGGCGTCGATAGTACCGTCCTTAAGCCCCTCAATAATAGCGTCAACGTCATCCTTTGTTCTAAGGGGTGGGTTTATTTTAGCCAGTGTATTATAACCTTCCGTAGCTTCCTCTGTAAGCGTAAAATATTGGGGGCAAGTATCACAAGTAACGTTTATCCCTCCTTTTTTAGCTTCTCTGATTATATCAACTGAGCCTTTTGTGCTTACCTTTGTTATATGCAACCTTGCGCCCGTATATTTTGTAAGCAAAATATTTCTTGCAACGGCAACCTCTTCCGATTGCCTTGAAATACCTTTAAGCCCCATTTGGGTAGAAATAACCCCTTTGTTCATTACCCCGTTGCCCGCAAGGGACATATCACAGCAGTAAACTATGACGGGAAGATTAAACATACTGGAATGTAAAAGAATGTTTTCCATAAGTTTAGCGTCGTTAACCGGAACATCCCCGTCAGATAAAGCTACTATACCTGCCGAAACCATTTTACCAATCTCGGACATTTCAACGCCAAGGCATCCTTTTGTTGCGCTGCCATAGGGCAAAGTATTAACAAGGGACTCTTTCAGGCTTTTGTCAATTACGTATTTTACGACGGTTTTGTTGTCGATAACAGGGTTTGTGGAAGGTAAGCATGTAATAGAAGTATACCCTCCTCTTATGGCAGCCCTTGAGGCAGATAATACGTCCTCCTTATGCTCAAAGCCGGGGTCGCAAACGTTGCAATGCATGTCAATAAGCCCGGGCATAATAAAACATCCGGTTACATCAAGAGTATTTGCATCTTTTGTATCCAGGCCGACACCCATCTCAACAATCTGGTCGTTCTCAATGTATATATCGGT
>CAZEYG010000363.1:0-2806 GCA_964516575.1 uncultured Defluviitaleaceae bacterium | reverse complement strand
GAGAAGGAACACGGTTTGTTATGACCAAAAAAATAACCTGCTTGGGAGATGAGTAGGTATGGATAGAACACATGCTCTTATAAGGCTTGTTCAAAGCGGCAGCGAGGAAGCGCAGAAAGAAGCTAAAGAACAGCTTGTAAAAGAAAATATGGGGCTAATTTGGAGCGTTGTTAGAAAATTTACAAACAGGGGTTATGATGCCGATGATCTTTTTCAAATAGGGGCAATCGGTCTTTTAAAGTGCATTAATAAATTCGACTTAAACTATGACGTGAAGTTTTCGACGTATGCTGTGCCGATGATAATGGGCGAGATAAAGCGGTTTTTAAGGGACGACGGCATGATAAAGGTTGCAAGGCCTTTAAAGGAAATTGCCGTCAAGGCAAAATATATGTCCGATAATCTAGCTAAAAAGAACGGCAAGCAGCCTACAGTTTCTGAAGTAGCAAGCGCTATAGACGTAGACGTATCGGAGCTGGTTGTAGCTATGGAAGCGGGCATGGACGTGGAATCCCTTTATTCAACGATTCATCAAGGCGACGGCACTCCTATATACCTTATCGACAAGCTGGATCAAAAGGAAAACGAAAGCGAAAGTATTGTTGATATTATAGCCTTGAGGCAGATAATAAACCGGCTTGAGCCCAGGGAACGCCAAATAATTATGCTAAGATATTTTCAGGATAAAACGCAAACGGAGATTGCTAATGAAATAGGGGTTTCTCAGGTACAGGTTTCACGAATCGAAAAGAAGGTTTTGAAAGCAATTAGGGAGACGTTTGTTTAGCTCCTAGTTATATAGTCATAGGTGAAGCCGAGTACTTGGCGGTATTCGGCTTATTTAAGCAATTCTCTAACAATTCATTGTTGACAAATACAAAGCCGTATAGTATTGTTTTAATATAATCTAATATAATTAATTAGACATAGGTTCATGATAGTTTTGCTTTCTTATTTCTATCATGTTAAAAGGGAATTAGGTAAAAGCCTAAGCGGTCCCGCCGCCGTAAAGAATTAGCAGGTTTATCGCTTAATGTTTTAAGCGGAATGCCACTGGATTTATCCGGGAAGGTATAAACCTGTGCTTGAGTTCTAAGCCGGAAGACCTGCCTGTGTTCAGCAAAACGTATGTTCACGAGGTATGGACAGGTTTGCGGACAGAAGTTTATACTTCCTTCGTTTATTCCTGCCATAGGCAGATTTTTTTTGCGAAAAATTAAGGAGGTAAAGAAGGTAAAAATGAACATTTTTATTTCAGGCGGCTGCAAAAACGGCAAGTCATATTTGGCTCAACGCCTCGCAAAAGCACAGTCCGAAGGCAACGGCAATTTGTTTTATATAGCGACTATGCTGCCGGCTGATGACGAGGACTATGAAAGAATAGAAAGACATCGGGCGGAACGGATGGGATGGGGTTTTGACACTATTGAATGTCATAACAATATCACGAAATGTTTCAAGTCTTTAATGAGAGATGATGTTTATCTTTTAGACAGCGTAACGGCTCTTTTGGCAAACGAGATGTTTAAAGCTGGTTTGTCCCCTGATTTATTCGCATATGAAACCATTAGCGGAGAATTAACCGCTTTATGCGGCGAATTTAAAAACCTTGTTATTGTTTCGGATTATATTTATTCCGACTATATGGGTTATGATGAGTTAACTGTTCAGTATTGCAAAGGCTTAGGGTTTATAGACAGGGCACTAGCTAAAATCTGCGATGCCGTAATAGAATGCTGTTACGGTAATTATATAATCCACAAAGGAAGCGGTGATTTGCTGAAATGGATATAATTTTTGGCGGAGCTTTTCAGGGTAAGCTTAATTATGCAAAAGAAAAATATAAGGCTCGGAATGATGATATATGCTTTTGCGCCGAGGATAACATTGATATTGATTATTCAAAGAAAATATTTTATGGCCTTAATAATACCGTTTTAGCGCTGGCAGATTCCGGCCAAGAGCCTTTAACGTATTTTAAAGAAAATTTTGAAAGGTTAGCTGATAAGGTTTTAATTTTTAATGATATATCCTGCGGCGTAGTGCCTGTAGATTCACGCATAAGGAGACTACGTGAGGATAACGGCAGGGTAATGGCGTATTTATGCGGTAAGGCCGAAAGCGTAGTAAGAATTTTTTGCGGCTTAGAATGCAGAATAAGGTGATTGTATGGAAATTTATTTAGTCAGACACGGCAAAACGGAAGGCACCATGAAAAAACTGTACTACGGGAATACGGATATTCCCTTATGTGAAGAGGGTATAGAAGAGCTGAAAAAAATAAGGAGTTCTAAGTGTTACCCAACGGCGGATTGTTATTATACTTCCGGCATGAAACGGGCAAACGAAACACTTAGGCTTTTATACGGCGATGTCTGCTTTATGCAGGAAGAGCAGCTCAAAGAATTTAATTTCGGAGAGTTTGAAATGAAGGAGTTTGATGAAATAAAAGATCACCCGGATTATATTGCCTGGGCAACGGATTCGACAGGGAACGCCTTATGCCCTTCCGGCGAAAGCAACAACATATTTAAAGAAAGAGTAGTTAATGGTTTTAATAAAATTTGCAGTCAAGCAAAAGCAGAAGGTAAGGAAAGGGTAGTTATCATATGCCATGGCGGGACGATTCTAACGCTCATGAACGAGTTGTTTCAAGGGGAAAGAAATATGCTTGAATGGATCGTTGATTGCGGAAAGGGATATATAATAAACCATGATTGCGTGGGTAATAAAACGTGGAAAGGATTATAATGATGAAAAAAAACAAAACGTTTGCGGTAATTATAATGAAGAATATATTTGCTCT
>CAZEYG010000362.1:0-2813 GCA_964516575.1 uncultured Defluviitaleaceae bacterium | reverse complement strand
GAATATATTCCGTCTTTGTATAACCCAAATTATCAAAGTTGCCTTGCGTTTCGTTTATTATCGTGAACGTGTCGCGCCGCTTTTCCTGTCCTTTGAATAAATCCACAACAGCATTCACGGCGGCAGTTTGGAAGTCTTGGGTTTTGAATTTAAGTTTCATTACTTCCCCTCCTTCGCCTTCTTCCATTCAATTTTGCAATAAATTCGCATTATTTCGCTCAGTTCTTGCAGCCGCGAAAGAAGGTCTATTCCAAAATTCTTGACTGACTTAATTTTCCCATCAATATTATTCTGGAACTCTTTGCAATCATCCACTGTAAAAACTGTATATTCATCTTTTTGACAATAAATTTTAGTTTCATCAATTTCACCAGTTTCTCCAGAAAGACATTGATAGCATTTGCTTCGGTCATTCTTGTAATCTATTTGCAATTCACGATAGTACATGAATTGAATAATATCTGAGTGCAATTTCTCAACAAATTCAACGAGTAAATTATTTTTACCTTTGTTTGTATTCCTATCAACCAAATCCTTTGCAATTTCTTTTGACGAGCTATCATCATCTGGTCCAAAATACAAGACAAACAAAGCTGTTTTTTCTTGAGCCTCTCCTTTGTATTCGTCTGATTTTAACATCATCACTTTGCGATATGTTGTTATCAATTCGGCAGTTGTTTACGAACGCTCTGAATCCACTCAATACGAGCCTTAGCTGTAATGTTGGCATCAATATTAGTTTTGGCAAGTTTTTTAGTTGTTCTATTGGTGTATATCACTCCGAACAAAGAAATTATTGGTGCAATAAATGCCACACAAATTGTTATCCATTGCGCGGCTGTAATGGTTTTCAAAATATCAATCACAAAAACCGCCCCCTTACAGTGTTTTTATCGTTATACCCTTATCTTTCAGTGTCAACCTTACATTGCTCTTTTGCTCCGTTGTCGAAAAGCAACTATCAGCGAATATAATCCGTCCGGGCGCATAATCTGCCATTGCTTTTGCGTCGTCTGACTGAATATCATCAGCAAGGCAAACGATAAACTTCACTTCTGCACCAACGCCATAAACTGTTTTTCCGTTTATTTCAAGAGGTTGCACAACTTCGCACAAGTCCTGCCCCAACTTTAACATTACCTCAAACACCACATCTTCGGCAACTCTGTCTGGTTTGAGGATTTCAAGATGGTCGAGCAGACGTTGGTAAAGTTCTTCCTCAGCTTCTTCGCCATAACCACGAATGGGTGAACTGTCCCACAGTCTTAGGTTAGACGAATCCAGCTTAAACACCCGAAAACCAGTATCTGGATTTTTGCTTATATCAACTACCTCAATAAGCGGTTTTTCATCTTTCGGGTCAATTACATCAACGATTTTTGAAGGAGAAAAATCTCCAGCTTTTGAACCATCATTCCTATTCAACGGAACGTGTTTCCACTTTTCATCTTCTTGCTTAATCTGTTTTCCGGCACGACGAATACGCTCTTTACCAATCTCGCAGATATTCGAGTGTCCTGCCTTTGTGGCTTCTGATTTCTCATCACAGACTTCCGGTAGTTGGACAAGTATAAACCGTCTATTTCCGCCGTCCTCAGCGTTAAGTTGCATAATAGCGTGAGCCGTGGTTGCACTTCCGGAGAAAAAGTCAAGAATGATAGAATCCTTTTCTGTCGCAATCTGAAGCATTTTTTTAACAAGACGTGTTGGTTTAGGAGTTGCAAAACCAACTATGCCTAATTTTTTCAATTCTTCTGAAGCCCCTTGTGTGTGGTTTACATCATCATAATGCCACAGGGTTCTATTAACTACCCCTTGGTGGTTGTCAAGGAACTTTTTGAAGCGTGGATATGTAGCAGTACCCTCAACTCCCCAGAACAACAAGCTATTCCTAACATGTTCTGCACATTGTTCTTGTGAATAAGCCCAAACAGCCGTTTCTTTAGGCCAAACTTCCTTACCTGTAAATGGGTTCGTGATAGGATAGTACAAGTTTGGACGCTCACTCTTAGTTTTATTGCAGGTATATGTTGCAGAGTTCCAAGCCCCGCGAGGGTCATTATCGGGATTCTGATAGTATTGCAACTGCTTCTCGGTCAAAGGCAACCGGTTTGGATGCCAAACAATTTTACTCTTTGCATAAACAATGATATATTCAACATCATTGCTAAAATACTGTGCATCATTTGATGGTGACGCCTTCTTAAACCACGAAATCATGTCGATAAAATTTTCCTCTCCGAAAATTTCAT
The DNA here is from genome assembly GCA_964516575.1 of uncultured Defluviitaleaceae bacterium. Classification (GTDB taxonomy): domain Bacteria; phylum Bacillota; class Clostridia; order Lachnospirales; family WRBF01; genus CAZEYG01. The sequence continues at coordinate 561 of CAZEYG010000362.1, read as the reverse complement.
CACATATTTTACGAAGGTTGTGAACCTCATTACCGTCAATGCTAATAAAAATAGCCCCATCATCGCATAACAAATTTGCCGCAAGCCGTAAGCGTGGGTACATCATATTGAGCCAATTTGTGTGAAATCTCCCCATTGTTTCGGGGTTGCTCTTGGTGGTTTGTGCAGTCACTTCTTTGTAACGGGCAAGTGGGTCGGCGAAATCATCGGCGTAGACGAAATCATTCCCCGTATTATATGGCGGGTCAATATAAATCATCTTGACCTTGCGGAAGTATGAAGTCTGCAAAAGCTTCAATACTTCAAGGTTGTCGCCCTCTATGTAGACGTTGCGGGTTGTATCCCAATCTACACTGTCGGCACGACAAGGACGTAACGTTCCCGTTGAGCGTTTGCCCGCAAGTTGCAAAGCTTCGGTTTTGCCTTTCCACCGAAACTCATACTTCTCAAAATCGTCACTAATGTACTCACCACATAAGTTTAACAGCTTGTCTATGTCAAGCCTACCGTCCGAAAAGCATTGTGGGAACACAGTTTGTAATTTTTCACGCTCGGTTGCTT
>CAZEYG010000361.1:0-2823 GCA_964516575.1 uncultured Defluviitaleaceae bacterium | reverse complement strand
GTTACTCTTGATCTAACTGATTTAATAGCTTTTGATGCTATTTTGTCGTTTTTAACATTTAAAACATCGGTTAAAATATCAAGGTTTGATTCATAAAGCAAAGTGCCATGAAAAAGCAGTTTGTTTTTTAATATTTTCATTGCATTGCCCGATATTTTCCGTCCGTCCAAAATCAAATCGTTTCGTCCGCTGACCACTGCATCAATCCCGATTTTCCTAAGAGCATTTGTAACCGGCTTGAGAAAGAAGCCGTAGTCAAGATTACGAGGGTTATCAATGTTTAAAACAAATGTAAAACACAAATTCCCAAAGTCATGATAAACTGCGCCGCCGCCGCTTACCCTTCTAACGATATTTATTTTATGGCGGCTTGCAAAATCCATATTTATTTCTTCCAAAGTGTTTTGAAAAGCGCCTACTATTACGGAGGGCGAATTCCGCCAAAGCATAAGTACAGCATCATTTATTACGTTATTTGATAAAAAAAATTCTTCAAAAGCTAAATTAACTTGCGGCTTAGTGCTGTTTGTTTCAACATAAACCAATATGCTCACATCTCATTCGGTTAATAAGTTATGTGTATTTTAGTGCAACTACGACAATCACCAGCTTATTATTTGTCTATTTATTATAATATAAAATACTATCTAGTTAATGTCAAGAGAAATTTACACAAAACGTAACAATGGAGTTATAGAGTAACCCCTGCTGAAAACACTTAAATGCTATTATTTGAAACGGGATAATTCATGCCCCTAAATACAGCACGGGTTTTATCCGTAAGCTGTTTAGAAACTTCTACACAGGCGCAATATTTATCGGCTAATGATACTATAACAGATTCCTTATAAGCCGGGACTTTTCTGCATAAAGGCCACATATGGCTTAATATGGCGTCTTCTTCTATAGGGTTAAGTGTTGTAAGAGCTTTTGCATTTCTAAGGGCAACCTTTGGGTGGGCAAAAGCATGAGTTCCTTCGGGTTGTTTTTCAACACGCCAATCGTATAAATACAAGTCATGCAGAATACCTGCTCTTGCGGCAGATACTGCGTCCAAACCCAGTTTTTTACATATTACAAAAGCACAAAAGGCAACGTTTATGCTGTGCTGCAATCTGCTTGTGCTTAAATGCTGGGCAAAGTTACCAAGCTTTTTAACAGATTCGTTATTTAGTAAATCCTCAACATAGCTATAAAACTCTGCTGCAACCGATTCCTCTATGTTGTAAACGTCTCTATATAAATTTCCCAAATAATTCATCTATCAAATCTCCTTAGACATAGAATATATTAAAATCATGATAACATATCATTTGATAATTTTCAATGGTAATTATATTCTTGCGCTAATGGATTCACAAACAATTAAAATGTATCAACACTCTAGCTTTCTACATAAGCTGTAAATTATATACATTTTTAAGGAGGCAGTATTTGCATGAGTAATAGTATATTACAAACCAGATATCAGGATCCAATGACAACTCCACTGGGCCGGCTTCAAGTTGGAGTTTTTGACGTAAATATAGGAATGCCCGTACCAAACGCTACTATAAAGGTCAAGGAACGAGGTTCGGACAAAACAGTAGAGGAGCTTATTACAAATGACTCCGGACAATCGGCTATAATAGATCTACAGTGCCCACCCCTGGATTATTCGCTTTCACCTGATCAGCCAAAGCCCTATAGCGAATACACATTAGAGGTTACGGCGCCTGACTTTGACAGCGTTAAAATAGAAGGGGTTGAAATTTTTTCCGACACCACAGCCTTACAGAACGTCACCCTTTTACCGGTTAGTTCGGGGGAAAATGCCCTTGAAAATATTTCAATCGGCGAACATACCTTATGGGCCACCTATCCCCCAAAAATACCCGAAGAAGATGTTAAACAGCTTAATCCGGAATCAGGTTTTGTTGTTTTAGACAATCCGGTTGTTCCTGAGTTTGTAGTAGTTCATGACGGATTACCGACAGACAAAAACGCTCCTAATTATTATGTCAAATTTTCGGATTATGTTAAAAATGTAGCAAGCAGTGAGATTTATACAACCTGGCCTGATGCAACAATTACCGCAAACATAATTGCCATCATATCATTTACATTAAACAGAGTTTATACCGAATGGTACCGTAACAAAGGGTATAACTTTACGATTACAAGTTCAACTGCATTTGACCATGCCTTCTTCTACGGACGCAACATATTCCAAGAAATATCAACTATTGTTGACAATATATTCAACACATATGTTACACGAAGCGGAATACGGCAACCTCTCTTTACTCAATACTGTGACGGTATTAAATCTGTGTGCCCTAACTGGATGAGTCAATGGGGCAGTAAAGCTTTAGGTGACCAAGGGTATTCTTATTTGGATATACTAAAAAGGTATTACGGCCAAGACATTTATCTGCTAACAGCTAATAAAGTAAGTGGGGTTCCTTCGTCATACCCCGGATATGCCCTTCAATTAGGCTCCAGGGGTAAGGATGTTGTTTCTATACAAACACAATTGAACGCCATAGCTAACAATTATCCTTCTATAAAGAAAGTGGCTGCTGACGGAGTATTCGGAGAACAAACAAGGCAAGCTGTTCAAGCGTTCCAGACTATTTTCCATTTGGTAGCAGACGGGATTGTAGGATTTTCAACATGGTATAAAATATCTGACGTATATGTAGCTGTTGAAAAACTCGCTGCCGGCGCGCCAAGATAGTTTAATAGTAAGCACAAAAAAAGCCACAACATAACATGTGGCTTTCAAACTGTCGACAAAGTGGCTTCGCCACTTTGTCGAGTACTTAATGAAGAAATGCCTAC
>CAZEYG010000360.1:0-2825 GCA_964516575.1 uncultured Defluviitaleaceae bacterium | reverse complement strand
CCGCTTCTTTTATTACCGATTTCTTTCGGTATGCTGATAGTTAATATACCCGGCGTTACAATAATGAACCCGGCTACGGCTACGGAAGCTGGCGGTATGCTTTATTATTTAAGTTATGGCAATAAGCTGGGAATTTTCCCACCTCTTATATTTTTAGGTGTAGGAGCGCTTACAGATTTCGGGCCCCTTATTGCAAACCCTAAAAGCCTGCTGCTCGGTGCGGCTGCTCAGGTTGGAATATTTATAACGTTTTTAGGCGCTTTACTTTTGGGCTTTACAATGGTTGAAGCCGCCGCTATAGGAATAATCGGCGGAGCTGATGGCCCAACGGCTATTTATTTAGCTAATAAGCTGGCTCCTGCTATGTCCGGAACGATAGCGTTGGCCGCATATTCTTATATGGCTCTTGTGCCCATTATTCAGCCACCGATTATGCGCGCGCTTACTACAAAGGAAGAGCGTGCTATAAGAATGGAGCAGCTTAGAGTTGTTACAAAACGAGAGAAAATTCTGTTTCCTATTATATCTACGATACTTGTTATTCTTCTTATAAAAGACAGTGCTCCGTTGGTTGGTATGCTTATGCTTGGCAATCTTCTGAAAGAATCTACAGTGACAGATAAGCTGTCAACGGCAGCTTCCGAATACCTTATGTATATTGTTACAATACTTATAGGCATAACCGTAGGCGCAACTACAAAAGCCGATGTGTTTTTAACTGCCGCTACGCTGAAGGTTCTGTGCCTTGGGCTTGTGGCCTTTGCTGTATCAACGGCTTCCGGCGTACTCCTTGGCAAGCTGATGTGCAAATTATCCGGCGGTAAGATTAACCCACTTATCGGCGCTGCTGGCGTGTCGGCCGTACCGATGGCCGCTCGTGTGGCGCAAAAGGTAGGCCAGGAGGAAAACCCAAATAACTACTTATTAATGCACGCTATGGGGCCGAACGTTGCCGGTGTTATTGGTTCTGCGATTGCGGCCGGCGTATTTTTAAACATACTAGGCAGATAAAGAAAGGGGTGTTTTAGTTGGATAAAAGAAAGCTGAAAATAACTGATACTACGCTTAGAGACGGGCAGCAGTCCTTGATTGCAACTCGTATGCCTATAGAACAAATGACGCCTATTCTAAGTAAGATGGACAATGCAGGGTTTTATTCGATGGAAGTTTGGGGTGGTGCAACCTTTGATTCCTGCCTTAGATTTTTGAAGGAAGACCCCTGGGAAAGACTTAGGACTATAAAAAAGGCGTGTAAAAAGACAAAGCTGCAAATGTTATACAGAGGTCAAAACATGCTGGGTTATCATACCTACCCGGACGACATAGTCGAAGGCTTCCTAGAATGTGCAATTGAAAATGGGATTGATATTGTCAGAGTATTCGACGCCTTAAACGACCCGAGGAACATTGAATCTTCCGCTAAAGCTATTAGAAAATTTGGCGGTCACGCGCAACTGGCTATTTCATATACTCTAAGCGAGGCACACACTCTCGAATATTATTTGGACTATGTTAAGACGCTGGAATCTCTAGGCGCCGACTCTATATGTATTAAGGATATGGCGGGGCTTCTACTGCCTAAAGAAGCCTACCGGCTGGTCAAGGCAATAAAAGAAGTTTGCAAGCTGCCTCTTTCAGTTCATAGCCACTGCACAAGCGGCTTAGCCGACATGACTTATGTAAAGGCAGTTGAAGCCGGGGCTGATATTATTGACACCGCTATGTCACCCTTTGCCCTTGGCACGTCCCAGCCTTCAACTGAGGTTATGGCTGAAGCCTTTTCAGGCACAGAATATGACACCGGCCTTGATAAAAAACTTCTTGGTGAGATTTTTGACTATTTCAAGCCCATAAAAGAAAAGGCAATGGACAGCGGCTTGCTGAATCCGAAGGTGTTGGGGGTTGATATTGCTGCGCTTATATATCAGGTTCCCGGTGGTATGCTTTCTAACCTTCTTTCTCAGCTAAAGCAGCAAAATCATGAGGAAAAATATGAAGAGGTTTTGCGTGAAATACCAAAGGTTCGTGCTGACCTTGGTTATCCACCTCTTGTTACACCGTCAAGCCAAATTGTCGGAACACAGGCTGTTATGAATGTTTTAACGGGAGAACGGTATAAGATGATTCCAAAGGAAACAAAGGATATTGTTCGTGGCATGTACGGTAAAACACCTGTTCCCATTTCCGAGGAAATACAAAAAAAGATTATAGGTGATGAAAAACCAATTACTGTTAGGCCGGGGGATTTATTAGAGCCGGGCTTAGAGCAAGCAAAAGAAGAGATTAAGGACTATATTGAACAAAAGGAGGATGTTTTCTCCTATGCTCTCTTTCCCCAAATAGCTCTTGATTTCTTTAAATACAGGGACGCCCAAAAATATAAGGTTGACCCAAACCTTGCCAATAAGGAAAAAGGTGTATATCCGATATAATTAGTGAAGCCGTCTGTATAGGCGGCTTTTAGATTCCCAAAATTGTACCCATACAATATTAAGATGATTACCTCACCTATAGCAATAAACCCTTTGTTATGATATACTGGCCGTGAGGTGTTAGGAATATGAAAAAAATATCAGTCAGACAACTATGTATTAATTCCCTGCTTATAGCGCTGGTGTGTTTTTGTACTATTGCTATTCAAGTGCCTGTGCCCCAAACAAGCGGTTATATTCATTTGGGTGACAGTATTATAATGATTTGCAGCGTGTTTTTCGGTTGGAGATACGGCGTTTTGGCGGGAGGTATCGGCTCTATGATGGCGGATTTGTTAACAGGATACGTTCACTGGTCGCCTTTTACTCTTGTTATAAAAGCCGTTATGGGTT
>CAZEYG010000359.1:0-2835 GCA_964516575.1 uncultured Defluviitaleaceae bacterium | reverse complement strand
AAAATAAGAAAAAGTAAAAATATATTAGATAAATACAAAAAATAAAACTATAATAATGAATTTATGGAACATTTGTCGTAAAATTACTTTAGCCATAATATACCTGCTTTAAATACTACCATTATAAAGGCAGATGTGATATTATTAATTGTAAACTCTGGAAAGGACGAAAGCCGATGTTCAGGTTTTTTGCCGACATGCCTTTTCGCCAGAAGCTCATTGCGTTTGTAGCTATGCTGTTTTTGGGAACTGCTTGCATACAGTTTATGTTTACAGCCAATTTCTTTCAAGGCGTTATTTTGGAAAAATCTCAAACTCTTTTGCACGAAGTAGTAGCGCAGATTGGTGTACGAATTGATACCGAAATTAGCACACGCAACCAAATGATAGAGCAAATAACCCTAAATCCCACAATTGCTTATTACATAGGCGATATTATCGAACAAAAAATTAACAAAGAGGTCATCACTCCCAAAATCATGCGTGAAGTGCTGCGCCTTAAGCCGGGTTCATACTACAATGTGGAGGATTTCTATATTTTCCCCAAGCGTGGTGATCCGGTCAATTGTTATTATTCCACTGCCCTAAGCGAAGCGGATCCCTATTCCCGCCTGATTTTAAATCGGCTCATTGCCGACATGAGCTCCCTGGATATGTCTATCATTTGGGATGATTTTTATCTTGAACAGGAATATATTTCAGCCTATGCCCCTATTGCCGATCGCAGCCGGCCGACGGCGCTGGCACGCATACGGTTCAGTAAGGTGTTTTTGGCCAAGATTGTAGATGACATCCACCTCTCAAACGACAATGTTATTGCAATAATAGATCAAACAGGGAATATTATATATTCCAACAATCAGGATTACATTGGCCGTACCCAGCAAAGTCTTTCTAAGCGAGAGAACTATGTTGTCTCTGCGCCGCTCAGTCACAACAACTGGATGGTGGTTGGCGCAATACCGCACGCAACCGTGTTAATGGAAACATTCAAATGGAACGCTATCTTTTTAATGATTTATGTACTTACCTTTTTGGCGGCACTTTCAGCAGTCGGGATTTATTTTAAATATTTGCTAAAACCACTTAGCGCAATTGTTGATGGAATGCGTCAGTTGCAATACGGCAACCTTGACGTTTCACTGAAAAAAAGCTCATCCGACGAGTTTGGTTTTATTATCGACAGCTTTAACGACATGGCCGGGCGGCTCAAATCCCAGCTCCTGCAAACCTACAGCTACCAGGAAGCAGTACACCGTGCGACTATCAGCAACATTGAGTCAAAGCTTAATCCCCACTTTCTTTATAACACCTTGGATTCCATCTACTGGATGCTTGTCGTTAAGGATGCTTCTGAGGAAGCGGATATGGTCAGCCGTCTTTCCAATATGCTGCGATACTCGATTTCATCATCAGATGAGCTTGTTCCGGTTTGGAAGGATTTCGCTCAGCTTGAAAACTATATTGCACTCCACCAATACCGTTTTGAAAGCCGGCTGCAATATTCAATTGAGCTGGAGGATGATATCCGGCAAATACGCATTCCTAAGCTGTTGCTTCAGCCGGTTCTTGAAAATTCCATTAAGCATGGCTTTAGTAAATTATCCAGTGTCGGTAAAATCGCTATAGAGGGTTATCAGCAGGGTGAAGATGTATTCTTTGTTTTGCGTGACAACGGCGTGGGAATGCCTCCCGAAAAGCTTAAGCATGTGCTTACCGCCGGATTAGGGCTTCAACTTACACAACAGAGAATTCAGTATATTTACGGCGAAAGCTACGGCATAACGGTTCAAAGCGAACCATGCGCCGGAACAACAATCACTGTGCGAATTCATCGTCATGCCCGCCTTGGACTAGGACAAATTTTGGGCGGGCGCGCACCTGGTCAGGGGGGAGAAACAGGATATGAAGATACTCATGGTGGATGATGAGACAAAAATTTTAAACGGAATGAGCTATATTTTCGCCAAAAAATTACCTCAGCATGAAGTTGTTGCTATTATCAACAATCCTCTTGTGGTTATGAATATTCTAAAAAAACAGACGGTAGATATTGTTTTTACAGATGTGAAAATGCCGGAGATGTCTGGCATTGAGCTGACAAAACACATTCATGAAAGTTATCCCGAAACACGGATAGTAATTCTAAGCGCTTATTCAGATTTTGATTCGGTGCGGCTTTGCATGAAAAACGGCGCATTCGATTATTTATTAAAGCCGGTTTCCTATAAAGCGATTATTGAAATTACCAGGCGCATTGAGCCGCTTATTAACCGTTCGCATAACGATCATCAGCGCCAACAGCTTTGCACCGAGCTTAAAGCGGTATTAAATGAAGAATGCACCGGACTGCCGGAGCCATATAACAAAGGAGCGTGCAGACTTTATGTGTTTTACGCCGATTACTATTCCGGCTCCGACCAATCACTGCTGGCCGGTTTAAACGAACAACTGGACAGTCTTTCCGACAATATAAGCTATCCCTTTCGCAAAGGGAAGTTTTTAATGGCACTCCAGCATTCAATTACGCCGCAAACAGAATCCATGCGGCTGATGGAGCAGTGTGTCGCTTATTTTCGTACTCGAGGCAACGATGTGTATTGTACATTTTATAACCTTGCGCCGGATAATCCAAAGCTGGCTCAGGCATTTTCAAGTTGCTGTGAAGCAATTGACTTTTTAGTGTTTAATGAGCTGCGTGCGATCGCATCGCCTGTCGATTACCGGGAAATGCAACGAGCTCTTTGCACTGAACCATTAACAAAGCAGTTAAGCAGTAAAGTCATCTGCAAATTAATTGTAGGCGGACAAACTGAGGAATTAAAAGCTTATCTA
>CAZEYG010000358.1:0-2853 GCA_964516575.1 uncultured Defluviitaleaceae bacterium | reverse complement strand
AATGTTTCCGGGCTTGGCCCTTTAACATATAACAACACTGTTAAGGTTTACCACGAAGGCAACAGTAAATTTGACGATCTTATAAGCGACATTAACCATGCAAAGAAATATATCCATCTTCAATATTATATTATGCATAACGACAGCCTTGGCATTAAAGTACTAAACGCACTAATTAAAAAAGCGGCGTCAGGTTTAGAGGTACGTCTGCTTATAGATGGCATGGGCTGTTACGACGTGCCTAAGGATTTTTTTGCCCCTCTTATAAAGGCCGGTGGGTATGTTGGAGTTTACATGCCGCCTTATTTTGTTCGGCTTAACTACCGAAACCACCGTAAGCTGGCTATAATAGACGGAAAAATAGGATATGTTGGTGGCCTTAACATTGGTGATGAATATTTGGGCATAGTTAAAAGGTTTGGGTTTTGGCGTGACTGCCATTTAAGGATAATAGGAAATGCAGTATACGAGCTTCAATTAAGATTTATTATGGACTGGAACTTTTCTTGCAAAAAAAGAAAATTGGATGACAAAATCCAGCTTTCAAATAATTATTTTCCTGAAATCGAAAGCAAAAGTAACGTTAAGCTGCAAATAGTATCAAGCGGCCCCGACACAAAATGGAACAGCATTCATAACGCATATGCAAAAATGATAAGCGAAGCGGATAAGTCAATATATATCCAGTCTCCTTATTTTGTGCCTGACGATAGTATTTTTGAGGCCATAAAGATTGCCGCTCTTTCCGGAATAGACGTTCGGATTATATTCCCCGGCGTTCCTGATCACCCGTTTGTTTATTGGGCCGCTCTTTCATACCTTGGGGATTTGCTGGAGGCTGGCGCTAAATGTTATGCCTACGAAAAGGGTTTTGTCCATAGTAAAATTATAATGATAGATGGCATTGTTTCTTCCGTAGGTACGGCAAACATGGATGTTAGAAGCTTTAAGCTTAACTTTGAAATAAACGCCTTTATATACGATAAGGAAACGACAGAAGATTTAGAAGCTCATTTTCTAAGGGATTTGGACGATTGCATGGAGATTACCTCCGAATGGTACGCTAAACGTTCAAAGATAACAAAAATCAAAGAGTCAATCTCAAGATTGCTGTCTCCAATTTTATAGTTTTTTAAGATGTTAATTTCTATCAAGCCACCCTTTTGAATATATTTATAATGGGGGTGGCTTGATATGAGTGATGATACAAAAAGTAAGTTAATTAATAAAGACATAAAGAGAGCACTTGGCGGGTTTATTTCAGGTATTGCCATAGCTTTTGTTTGCATAAACATGCTTCCAACGGCCTTTTATAAGGAATGGATTTTCTTTGGCGTAATAGGTATAGTATGCGGCGTATGCTCTTTGGCTTATTGCGAAACCACGTTTCAGCCTCTGGACGATAGCATGAGACTAGGGATAATGCTTATAGCCGTAACTGTCGGGATAATCCTTGGAACTATAAGCTCCCCTGTAACAGCGTTTATTGTTGCATTTATAGGCGGCGGCGTAATATATACTGCCTGCGGATACGCTGTACCTGAAAAGGAGCATGTAAAAACGCTGGCCTTTTCTGCAATAAGCTCAGAAATAGGGCTGCTTACAGGGTATGTTTTATGCAATATATGGAAATTATAAAGTTATATTTGATATGCCACTATCGTATATCTGCGTTATTTCATCTAAGCTGATAGGGTAAGGATAGTTGGCCAGCCGTTCGGGGGCGGCCGCTAATGCGCCGGCATAAGCAGCTACGTCTTCCTTAGTAAAGGCATAACCCTGACTTTTTAAATCAGGCAAAATTATTTTGTCTATTAATTCTTTAAAAGAAGCTAAATCAGAAACATCAAGGCATTTTAAAACCTTAGACACCTTTTCTTTGTTTTTATGAATATTTAAAAATCCATGTAAGAAAACAGCCGTCGCAAAGCCGTGCGGTATGTTTTTATGATATGTCAGGGCATAACTCATTTGGTGGGGTAAAGATGTTTTTGTTTGAGCGATAACAACTCCACCCATAGCAGATAATACTATCAGCTTTTCACGTATATCCCTAGGAAAATTCCTTCCAACAATAGCTGGAAGACATTCAGCAAAACCTCTTAAAGCGCCTTCGGCAATCAAATCCGACATATAGGTTGACTTCGTGGCCAAATAACCTTCAATAATATGACAAAACGCATCAATAGCCGTACTTAAAGTAACCGAATCGGGCATGTCCTCCATATAACCGGCGCATAAAAACGCTTTTGCAGGGAACAAAAAATTACTAATAACCTGCTTTGTACCCTTATCATGGCAGGTAAGAACAGAGTAAGGCGTTGTATCGGAGCCTGTTCCTGCCGTAGTTGGTATAGCTAAAAGCGGAAGGGCAGAGATATTCTTAGGTGTAAACAAATCAATAACTTCCAGGCTAGGGTTTGCAGCTAAAAAAGCAACTGCCTTTGAAGCGTCAAGAGGCGAGCCGCCGCCTAAGCCTATAACAAAATCGGCACAGGTCGCTTTCGCCTTAGAAGCCGCAGTCTCAATATTAGCTACAGATGGGTTTTCTTCTGTTTCGTCGAATACAGTATATTTAATATCCAACTTGTCTAGTATAAAAGTCAAATCCTTAAGGGCGCCGTTTTTAGCCGATGACTTCCCCGTAACTATAAAAGCATTTTTTCCAAAACCCTTAAACTCGTCTATATAACCGCAAAGGTCACCAACGAATAGCTTTGTCGGCATGTGATAAGTGAAGCTGTTCATATTGCCCTCCTTAATAAAATGGTGTATACTCTAAAAAATAAAAAAGCGGGTGATGGGAATCGAACCCACGCCTTCGGCTTGGGAAGCCAACGTTCTGCCATTGAA
>CAZEYG010000357.1:0-2854 GCA_964516575.1 uncultured Defluviitaleaceae bacterium | reverse complement strand
GGCGGCAATTAAATTTTACACCTGTTTTGCCGCCGCAAGCCCCTTTTAAGGGGCTAATTTTTGGAATTTTACTAAAGCATTGTATCATATTAAAATATTTGCTATACTAACTTTAAGAGACGTTATTACGGCGATTAACTCAAAGGAGGTGATATTATGAATAGGCTTAAGGCAAAAAGCAACACATTCGCTATGTTTATTATCTTAACGATAATATTTATTTTGTTTGCTGTTTATTACTTTTTTTCCTATAGAGCCTTAGAAAACGTCACCGTCCGAATGCTTATGAAGGATAGCTCCAAAACCGCCCTTGTAGCAAGCAACGACATAAAAAGCCGCATAAAACTCGCCGAAGCCGCCGCTCAAAGGCCGGAAGCCGATTCGGCCGGCGCCGGTGCCTATGAAAAGCTTAGCAATATAAAAAAAATTATAGGCGCCGATAACAGCGATCAGATTTATATATTAAAAGACGACGGCTCTGTTGCCCCCGGTTACAGCGATTTGGATAAAGATTTTTCATCCATAGATTTCTCATCAATAGATTTTTCTTTTATAATAGAAGCCGTTAATAACGGCGGAACTATTACGGCTCAAATCCCCTCAAACCACCCCGGCATATATACCGGTCTAATCGCTACCGGCATAAAGCCGAAAACAAAAGAAGCCGCCGTATTGGTTGTTGCGCTGGAGGATAACTGGCTTCGTTCTCTTATTCGCAGCGTGCCCCAAGTTGGAAGCGAATTTACTGCCGTTGTTGATAAAAACGGCAACACAATCGGCGAAAGCATTAACGGTTTTATTAATACGGAAGCCCATAGCCGAATACCGGCAGACATTTATAAAAAATACAATTCTTTTGAACACCTAGCCGTTAAGCTAAGAGACGGTGTCGCTGGAAATACTGAATATTCTCAAGGCGGTATTAGAAAGCTGGCTATCTATACGCCTATAACAAACACAGACTGGTTTTTGCTAACGACGATTCCCTTAAGCGCGGCTTTTGACGGCGTAAGGGCAGTAGCTGTTGTGCTGTTAGTGCTGCTTTTTGTAATATTCCTTATAGTTTACGCTTTGTTTGTTTATTCCGGCAAGCTTATGAAAAACCTGCGCCGGGCTTCTGAAAAGTCATCCGCCGCTGTAAGTCTTGCTAATCTGTTTATAATCGAAATAACCTCCGACGGCGTTATTAAAAGCGCCAATGATTATTTCTATAAAATAACAGGTTATACCTATGAGGAGGTTATTAACAGCAAGTTTGAGTCGCTTTTGGAATATGAAAACCTTGACTTGTTTGACAGCCTTATTCAAAAAACAGCTTTGGAGGGTTACGCCTCCGGCTTTGATATTCCTGTCAGAAAAAAGGGCGGCGAAACTGTTTTTCTTTTATGGGAATCAGCGCTTAGCGTGGATTCGCCCCAAGGGCATATGGAGCTTATAGGCGTAAACATAACCGACCTTAAGGAATATCAAAACAAAATTCATAAAATGGCTTATTATGACGAACTTACAAACGGGCCAAACAAAGCCCTTCTTGAAGACACAATTATTGACCTCTTTGATAAAAACCAATCCTTTGCAATGCTTCTCATAAACATCGACAGCTTTAAAAGCATTAACGTTTTGCATGGATATTCCGTAGGAAATAAATATATCAAACACGTATATGATATTATATCGGCTCAGTCTGACGAAAACCACCTTGTGTTTAAGTTAAGCGGCGGCGAGTTTGTTGTTATATACGTTGATTTTAAGGATACGGCCCAGCTTGCCGCTTTTGCCGAGGTTTTAAGCGCAGCCGCAGCTAAGGAATTTTTCGAGGCCGGTGTACAAATTAAAGCCACATGCAGCATAGGCATTAGTATTTCATACGTTTACGCAACTGACTTCGACAGCTTGCATAAAACCGCCGGCATAGCCCTTGCGAAAGCTAAAGCCGCCGGCAAAGGTAAATTTATGCTTTATGAGCCAAGCATGAACGACGAGCTTATAACGTCAATAACCCTTGATTTGGATATTAAGGCGGCTGTTGAAAGCGACGAGTTTTTATTGTATTATCAGCCTCAGTATCATATGCAGTCTGGTAATCTTTACGGCTTTGAGGCGCTTTTAAGATGGATTAGCCCCACTCGTGGTTTTGTCTCCCCCGGAGCCTTTATAAGCGCCGCCGAAAAAAACCGCCTTATAATACCCATCGGCCTTTGGGCGTTAAAGGAAGCCGCTAACTTCGCCAAGGAAATATCCTCAATGGGTTACGAAGATATTATAATATCCGTTAATGTGTCGGTTGTCCAAATAACCGAGGAAAACTTTGTTTCCTCCGTTTTAAACGTTCTAAACGAAACGGGTGTTGATTTTAAAAACATAAAGCTCGAAATAACCGAAACAGTATTAATGGAATCTTTGGAAGCAAACCTTAAAAAAATAAATGCTCTTGTGGACGCCGGAATAAAAATTGCTTTAGACGATTTCGGAACGGGATATTCTTCATTAACTTATTTAAAACGTATGCCTATTCAGCTTTTAAAAATTGACAAGGCTTTTGTGGATACAATTTTTGACGAGGACGAAAACAAAGAGATTATAACGTCTATTATAAATTTGGCTCATAATATAAAAGTAGACGTTGCCGCTGAGGGTGTAGAAGAAAAATCCCAGGTATTATGGCTTAGAGAGCGTGGCTGTGACCTTTGTCAGGGTTATTATTCGGGTATGCCTGTTCCAAAGGAACGAGCCGTTGAGCATTTATCCAGTAATCTTTTAAGCAGGCTTGACAGCTTTTATTAAAAATATAAAAAAAGTAATTGTTAAATTCAAAATTTAGCGATATATTATATAGCACATATTAAATTTGTGG
>CAZEYG010000356.1:0-2866 GCA_964516575.1 uncultured Defluviitaleaceae bacterium | reverse complement strand
GGATTTATGACAAGTGGCGGGAAGCCGCGCAGGAAGCGAGGACAAATATCTATGCAAGGGTGGTTATGGCAGCCAGCTTTGGAAGCGTTCTTATTAAGCCGCTTGGCGCGCTGCCGTTTATCGTGCATATGTGGGGCGGCACGGAGGCAGGCAAGAGCGTAGCGTCTATGGTGGCTGCCAGTGTATGGGCTTCGCCTGTGCTGGGTGAATACATACACACCTTCAACGCAACCAGCGTGGGGCTTGAAATGTCGGCTGGGTTTGTGAACTGCTTGCCGTTGATGCTGGACGAACTGCAAATAGTTTCGGATAAAAAGAAATTTGACGAGGATATATACAAATTATGTGAAGGTGTGGGCAAGAGCCGGAGCAATAAGAGCCTAGGCATAAACCGCGTCCAAAGCTGGCAAAACTGCACGATCACAAACGGTGAAATGCCTATTACGTCAATAGTATCGGGCGGCGGAGCCGTGAACCGCGTGGTGGAGATAGAATGTGCGGAGCGTATATTCAAAGAGCCGGTGTGGATGGCGGATATGGTAAAAAATCACTATGGTTTTGCCGGGAAACGATTTGTGGAGTGGCTTCAAGAAGATGGACACATGGAGCATACAAAGGCACTCTATGCGGCGTATTACAAAGCAATGACTGCCAACAATACGACCGAGAAGCAGGCAATGGCTGGCGCAATACTGTTGACGGCAGACACACTCATATCCCAAGTGATTTTTGAAACGGAAGATTTTTTACAGCCGCACGACATAGCCCAGTTTCTTCAAACCAAAGAAGCGGTTTCTGCGCACGAGCGCAACTATCAGCAGCTTTGTGAGTATGTGGCGCAAAACATGGACAGGTTTAACGGTACACATGGCATAGGCGGCACGTCCGGCAAGTGCCTGCCCGATGAAAACATCTGCTATATCGTCAATAGGGAATATGAGCGGATATGCAACGAAGAAGGCTTTAGTGGGAGGGCGTTGCTCTCTTGGCTTGGTAGAAATGGAAAAATATTGCAGACAAAGGACGGAAAAAATACTGTGCCTACTCGCGTGAATGGAGTACTTACGAGGTGCGTTGCACTGAAAATGGACGTATCACGAATCGACTACTTGGAGGAAGATTATGACGAAAATCAGATATTTTGGCGAAAGCAGGTGTAACAGGTGTAACAAAAAAACCTTGGTTTTACGCATGGTTGAGCGATTCTTAAAATTTGTTACACTTGTTACACTAAAAAAAACCATATATATATACACGATGTTGCGCGCGTAAAAGTAAATACACACGCAACGTCAGCTATACAAAAAATAGAAATAGGTGCAACAAGTGTAACACCACTGTCAAACCCGCATGGTTGAGCGAAAAAAGCGTTACACTTTATGGTGTAACGACAGTGTACAGCGTGTAACGCGGAAAGGGAACATCAATGGAGATGATAACACAACAGATGATAATTAAAGCGGATCATCAAATGGAGCGGCTTATGCGCCAGCCGGAATACAAGCAATATGAGACCAACGCCGTAATTAAAGCGGCCATATATGCGAGGGTACTTAATGGCGTGATTGATGGCATTAATAATTATAAACAGGCTATGTGACAGCCGTGTGCTGGGGCGCGGATGAGGCTATTGGAGTGATATAGGAGTATTTGAGATGAGCGAAAAACAAGTAATCGATGTATGCTGTGGCGGCAAAATGTTTTGGTTTGACAAGCAAAATCCCATAGTGGAATTTTGTGATAAGAGGAGTGAGCAGCATATATTGTGCGATGGCCGATATTTTGAAGTCAAACCCGACACCGTATGTGATTTCACAAATTTACCGTTCAGTGATGGACAATTTAATCTGGTTGTTTTTGACCCACCTCACTTGCTTCGTAATACAGGCAGGAGTAAGTATGCAACGAATGGAAGCTTAAACGATAAGGAATCGCCTACAGGATATCAGCATATAAAGTATGGGGCGCTATACTCTGACTGGAAAGATATGATAAGCAAGGGGTTTAAAGAGTGTTTTAGAGTAGTGAAAAAAGGCGGTATTGTGATTTTTAAGTGGAATGAAACGGATATAAAAGTAAGAGAGATTTTAGAACTGACCGAAGAAGTACCGCTATTTGGCCACAAAAGCGGGAAAAGAAGCAATACGCACTGGATATGTTTTATGAAAACTGATGATAAACAGAAATAGGAGTATTTGAGATGAGCGAAAAAATAGAATTAAAACCGTGTCCGTTTTGCGGGGAAAAAGCAAAGCTTTATATAACTCAGAAAGACGGTGGATATGAAACATCAATTATTTGTAAAACATGGTCTAAAGATAGGGAATGCGGTGCAGTTATCGAGAGATGGGCACTCAAACAAGAGTGGGCAATCGAATCCGTAATAGCCGCATGGAACACCCGAACACCCGACATTGTGCGGTGCGGGGAGTGCAGATTAAACGAAGATTGTATTATACAAGATACATTGGTGCTACGTGGAAAAAATGATGGATATTGCTCCTACGGGCAGAGAAAGGAGGACGGGGAAAAATGAACGAGATAGAAAGAGCAAAAAAAGCAATTACCGAAGTACAATATGGAGTATTAGCAACCGATGACGTTTTTGAAATAAGTAATTTTGATGGGCTAAAAGAAACCCTGCTTGAAGCATTGGTTAAAATGCTGAACGAGAAGCAACAGCGTGAGAACCCAAAGCCGCTGACGATTGATGAATTGCGGGAGATGAACGGGGAACGAATATTTGTTAAATTCCCCGACATTGAGATGTACGGGCTAGTTTCATATTTGACGGACGAAGATTATTGTCAAGATAAGGATTTTGAAGTAGTTATGATTACAAACGCATTGGGTGGAAGAAATTCAT
>CAZEYG010000355.1:0-2868 GCA_964516575.1 uncultured Defluviitaleaceae bacterium | reverse complement strand
ATTTGCCGAACCGACATATAGGTAGTTGCCGTCATCACCATGAGTGAAATATAGTTTGGCATGGATGTCGCTACCCGCATACGCCATACTTTGATTGTTTTGCGTGTCATCCGTTTCGGTTTCACTTCCGAGAACGACATCCTTCACAACATACACTTCGTCAAACATCCCGATTATTTCATTGGTGAGCGAGCTTTTTCTCGAAAACAATGTTTTACGCCTGGCGCCTGACGCAAGCGTCTTTACTGTGTCACCGCTTAGAAATGGCGAGAACACGATAAGGTCTTTGTATTTACTGCTGAGCATTGTCTTGCCGGGCGCTCCGGGCGCAAGTCCGAGAGGGATAAACTCATAATCTTCAAAGCGATCATCCAATTCAAACTTTTGAACATACAGGATTTCTTCCGCGAGGGTTAATATTTTCCTACGCTTCTGCGGGTTTGCCGAGTCCGCCGCAAATTTCAACATGTTTGACAGAGGTAGATTCTTGTTTAACTTGCGGTTGCCAATTTTTCCTGTCAGTTCCACGGCGTAATCAAAACTACGGTCAAAGGTCAGGTTGCGGCTTAAAACGATTAGTTTTATGTATGGTTCGCCGTCATCACTTGTGTATTTGATGAACCACAGCTTAGGGTGAAAGTTTTTCATACCGGAGAGCTTTATCTCAAACACACTGTTTTCGAGTAAAGCAAACACACTTTTGATATTGCGCGGTAAGGAGATACTGCCTGTGTTGCAGAATATGGCAAGTTTATCAGCAGACTTTCGGATTGCTTCTAATAAGAAAAAGGGATTCTCAATAAAACCTGTGTCCATATCGTCAAGGAGACCCATCGACACAGGGACTCCGAGCAAGGCTTCTAAATCGAGCGAATAGGTAAAAGCAACGGCAAAATCTACGTCATATCCGATTTCCGGCATGAGCAAAGAACCGTAGTCGAGCCGGTTTTCTTCGTAGTCAAATAATGTTTTTGCCATGCCTAACCCTCCATTGCGTCCAATATTTCGCCGATAATTCTGATAGCCGTATCATAGCGATAGTTGAGTTTGAAATAATGAATCGGATTGTCTATATCGTAACGGTACTCTTGCGGCTTGCAGAGTTTCGCCCGGTCATGTTTGATTGCTCGTTCACGATGTATGATTAGATTATCAATTGCACCGATGTTACGGCGTATAGCTGCATCATAAATGCTTTTCAAAAATGCGTTTATGGCCAGATTGCTGTTTACTTTGGACAACACGTTGGGGATGTCAAGACCGTTAAAGTCAAAGGTATCAAGCCAGTTTTGAAACTCACGCTCCATTTCGGTGTCCTCATAGTTTGAAAAAATGACATTGTAGCGCAGGTGAGCACCGTATATGAAGTCCGAAAAACCTCTCGCAAGCCTAATGTTTTCGGCAAGACGCTCCGGCATAACGCTTTCGTCTAAATCAAAAAAACTTGGAGCGGTGACTTTCTCTTTAAGCAGATAGGCAAGCAGAGAGTCGCGCGACGCTCACGCTCTTGTGATTTTTTGAAACAGGAACACGGCCTCGTCGTTAGTCAACTCCATTGCAGATTCGGTCATAACCGAATATCCGGGTGTCATTGGTGAAAATAAAGGCATATTTTCATTGCCGGCTGTTTCATCGTCAAAGCTCTCGTTACCCTCACTCTTACCAGCGGTTTTTATTGTCACCGCTCGCTTACGGACGGATTTACCATAAATAATATTGCAGACATTTCCAATAGACAAATTTGAATCACGGAGGATTTCGTAAGTCCGCATACCGTTCCAGTAGATGCTTGATGGTTTAACCTTAACGGTTTTACCTTGCCTGTACGAGCGCAATCCGATGATGCGGCTCTTGTCATCACTGTTTTTTATAAGCACCGGCACAAGAGCGTCTTCTTGCTTATGAACCCACGGCAGAATATCGCCGCTGCGTCCCCACGCTTCCTGTTCAGCTTTTGCGAATATGTATGGGAGTAGTACAAAGTATTTTGCTCTTGTTTGAAGTGTAGAGATACCCGGAAAGAGTATATCCGCGTAACCATCACGGATAACGCCAATTCCAAGCTCGTCGAGCGCAACGGATTCCTCAAGCTGTCTCAGCGTCTGAAGAATCTTATTACGTTCACTTCTGGAAAAGTCAATCCAACCAAGCTGCATATGCTCACCCCCCTATAGTTTTCATTATAACACAATCATTGTCCAATAGTACGGACAATGAATTTTCAATGCTTTAATTTTCCTTTCCCTGTACGCTACAGACAGTTAAATCTTGTTCCGAAATTTGTATATCTTTTTCAATCGTTCGAGTATTTCAAAAACCACGGGGCATACTTAGGCGTATTCGATAATGCCGTACATGCTTGACAATCTGTCTGGACTATCTGTATAAGGAAACTCCCTGCATACATCGGGCTTGCAATCTTGTATACGACAACGCCCATCATCACATAGAAACGCACAAGTCTTTTCTTTGAATCTATACGGCTTTTCATCTTCTTCATCTGCGGCATTCAGATATTTTGCGGTAAAATCGCCCTCTGTGATTCCGAGAAACACCGCTATTCACTTAGCCTCGTCATCCGTTAGGGCTATGCTGTATGTTTTGCAGCAGTTGGCGCATTTACAACAGTCGTAATCGACGAATAATTCTTTATGGAGTTCCAAAAACTGCGCATCAAGTTCGTCATTATCAGCGCGGTTTTTCAAAAACATTTGAATTTATAGTTTTGTTCTTCAAGTTTTTGTGCCTTTGCTTCTACTTCATTTGGTTTAATCATTTGGCACCACCATTTATTCGTTCCATCACCAGATTTCAGTTCAGAGGTTGTCCATTAAACATTTAATTTTGTGTTTCGCAGCACTTTTATGT
>CAZEYG010000354.1:0-2872 GCA_964516575.1 uncultured Defluviitaleaceae bacterium | reverse complement strand
TGATTTCATGTTACATTAGTTTCATAAAAAATTTATTTAACGAAACTAATATTTCATTAAGTAAATAATTGAGGATGTTTAAATAATGAAAAGTATTCTAAAAAAAGCCACGCTCGCTATTAGTTCAACGCTTATTACAATAATGCTGATTTCCTGCTCCGCCCCACAAGCTCCAACTCCAAGCAGCGCCCCAAGCAGCAGCCCAACAGAGGCGGCTAAAGAAAGCGCCCCAAGTCAAGCCACTCCATCCGCTCAATTAGACAAAGGCGGCGACCCGATTAAATTTACCGTTACATATTCAGACAATGCAACCCTACCATTTAAAGAAACATGGCTAGCTGTTGAAGAAATGAAAAAACGTATGAATGCCGATATTAAATTTGAGATTATCCCGATTAACGATTATTTAACTAAAATTTCAACTATGGTAAGCACAAACAGCGCACCTGACGTGCTTCTTTACATAACAGGCCATAAAGGCGAATTTCCGGCGTATTCTTTAAACGGCAGCATAGTCCCTATCAGCGACTACTCCGAATGGACGCCAAACTTTAACAACCTTGTTAAGGAATGGAACCTTGAAGAAGACCTTAACGATATAAGACTAAAAGACGGCAAATATTATTTTCTTCCATCCTTATACGACGAACCGTTTTATGACGGCGGTATAGTTATCCGCCAGGATTTGCTTAAAAAATATAACCTGGAAACACCAAAAACTTATGACGACTTATACAACGTTCTGAAAAAATTTAAAGAAGAAAACCCAAGCTCATATCCTTTAACAATGTTTGTAGGCGAAAGAGTATTCTTTAGGTTTTCAATGCCGTCTTTTGGTATTAGCTTAGGCGAAAATTCTTCTTCCGGTACATGGGTATTGTCATACGATTATGACAAAAAAGAATATTTTGCCGGCGCAACAAGTGACGAGTTCAGAGAATATGTAAGATTTTTATCTAAGCTGTACGCAGAAGGCCTTTTAGACCCTGAGTTCAGACCGGACGGCGACGCCTGGGCCGCAAAACTCGCAACCGGCAAAACAATGGCAACTTATGCATATTATGACCAATTAGGCGCTATTGAGCAAACATCTCAAATCGAAGGTTTTGACTTGAACCTGCTTCCGGCCTTAGAAGGCCCTAAAGGCGCTCATAACCAGCCAAAGAGCAGAACATTAGGCGGCGTAGTGTTCCCGTCAACTACAGCAAAACGCCCTGATTTCGAGCGTCTTGTAAGAACTATAGACGAAATGTTCTTCTCGCCCGAGATGGCAGAAATGTTTTGCTTAGGTGTTGAAGGGGTTACATATACTAAAAACGGTGATAAAATAGAGTTTATCGACGAAGTTAAAAATGCTCCTGAGGGCATATACAAGGCTCTTCAAACTAAATACGGCTTAGGCAATGCAGTTACCCAGCTTGTCTGGAAAAACAGCCGTGAAATGCTTAAATATGACGAAAACTACGCAAACATAAATAAAATTGTGTCTGAAATGGGTAATGTAATTCAACCTTTACCTCCGTCACCAAAATTTGACGACTTTCAGGCAGAAGAAGCTGCTTTGTTACAAGCGCCTTTAAGAGATTCTTTTAACGTTTGGGCCGACCAATTTATTACAGGCAAAAAGTCCGTAGAAAATGATTGGGACGCTTATGTAACAGAGATGAAAAACAAAAATATTGATAAATACGTTCAGCTTTGTAACGACAATCTATAACAGGCCTGTTATTAAGCGGCAGCTGCTACGGCGGCTGCCGTTTAGTGAAAGGATTGAAACGTGTTTTTTTAGCGAGGGAGGTACTTATGTCTAAAAAGAATACCTATTTTCAAAGATACTGGCAATTTTATGCAATGATGCTTATTCCTATCTTGTATTTTATAATTTTTAAGTATGTACCTATGTTTGGTAATATTCTTGCTTTTAGACGTTATCGCCCCGGCCTTTCATTTTTAGGAACGGATTGGGCAGGTTTTAGATATTTTAAGATGTTTTTATCCGACCCCTCCTTTTGGAAAGCCTTTAGAAACACGTTAGTACTTTCCATTACAAACCTTGCCGTTAATTTCCCTATTCCGATAATATTCGCGATTCTATTAAACGAAATTGGCAGCACAAAGTTCAAAAAAATAACACAGACAGTTTCCTATATGCCCCGCTTTGTTTCTACTGTTGTTGTTATATCTATGCTTTCGGAAATACTGTCGCCTTCTTCGGGTATATTAAACCGTTTTCTTACCCAATGGCTGGATATACCTCCGATTTATTTTATGAACGAGCCCGAATATTTCAGGCAAATCTATATCTTTACAGATACGTGGCAATTTACCGGCTGGACCGCAATAATATATTTAGCCGCAATAACAAGCATAAACCAGGAAATGTTTGAAGCCGCTATGATAGACGGCGCCAACCGCTTTCAGCAAATAATTTATGTTACTATCCCCTCTATAATGTCAACAATAATGGTTATGTTTATTCTAAGTATGGGACGGCTGTTAAGCCTAGGTTTTGAAAAGGTGCTTCTATTATACACTCCGTCTAACTCTGAGGTAAGTGATATTATTGATACGCTTGTTTACCGGGTTGGCCTTTTCCAGCAAAACTATTCCTTCGCTACGGCGGTTGGTTTATTCGGCGGTATAATAGGTATTGTTTTAGTTTCAAGCGCTAACTACTTCAGCAAAAAGTTAACCGGCGACGGTATATATTAAAAGGAGGGAAACAGCATGAAAAAATCTGCGGCTCAAAGGATTTTTGATGTATTTTTATATTTGTTTATGAGCTTAGTTATTATAACCTGCTTCTTTCCTTTTGTATATATGCTTGCCCTTTCGCTTTCAAGCCCCGAAGCGGTAATTAACGGTAAGGTAA
>CAZEYG010000353.1:0-2873 GCA_964516575.1 uncultured Defluviitaleaceae bacterium | reverse complement strand
TGATGAGGCAAAGCTAGCTCTGTTGTTTCAAAAAGTGCTGGGTATATCGTCGTGTTTTGTTGGTGTAAACGATAATTTCTTTAGTTTTGGCGGCAATTCCCTAAAACTTATGCAGCTTCAAGTTGAAATAAAAAGGGAGCTTTGCCGTCATGTTTCTTATGTTATATTGTTTTCAAACCCCACTCCGCGTATGCTTGCGGCATATTTACAAAAACACCCGGATGAAATATATGAGCCTATTCCATCAGCAACACCTATGCCTTATTATCCGCTGTCTGCACCTATGCGTCAGATGTGGCTGCTTTGGCGTACAGGGCAGGATAGAGGTAAATATACGGTATCAATAAAGTGCCGTTTTGAGGGAGTTATAGATAAATCACAACTTATATCCTCATTAGAGGAGCTGTTGCGCCGCAATGTAATTTTGCGCTCTAGGTTTATTGAGCGAGACGGTGATGTGTTCCAGGTTATCGAGGATACTGTGGCAGTTAGTATCGATATATGCCCACCCACCACGTTTGACTTGTCCGTTGTTCCAATTTTCCATGTTTCACTTAATAATAATGTGCTTACATTTACAACGCACCATATTGTTGCGGATGCTATAGGTATGCGTGCGCTTATGGAGGATTTTTGGGTTATATACAGCGGGGCAGAGCCTCAGAAAAGCGCTCAGGTTCATGACATAGTGCAGTGGGAGCGGAGCATAAAAGCAGAAACAGACGAGGATTTTTGGGTTAAAAGTTTTTCCGGCAGTCTGCCAAAACTCAGCCTTCCCTACGACTTTCCCCGCTCTGTATCGCCAAAAACTTCAAAGAGTGAGACCCTGTTCTTTGACAAGCACGAAACTGAGCAACTGAGTACATATGCCTCAAAACACGGTGCTACCCTTTTTCAGCTTTTCCTTGCGGCATATGCTCTTTTACTGTCCCAAGGGCAAGGTGGCGAAGCTGTTGTAATCGGCGTACCCTTTTCAGGCAGAAATCATTCGGATATGATGCGTACAATTGGCATGTTTGTAAAAACATTACCCATAAGGCTTGATGTTTTTAATATGAGCTTAAGTGATGCGCTGGAGCATACAAAACAGCAGTTTTTAGCTGTTACCAAGCACCAGGATATGACGCTGGAGCGTTTGATGGAAATTGTGGATAATTCTCGGACACAATTACGAAACCCCTTTTATGACGTAATGATTAACTATGTGCCTATGCCCCTTGATTTAAGCGATTATTGCGGACTGCGTCCTACAATTATCAGAAGCGAATACCCCGGTGTTATGTTTGACATTGTTCTTGATGTGCGTGAGGAGACAGACGGAGTTTCCGCTGTGTTTAACTATGCAGATGAGCTGTTTAAGCCGGAAACAATTAGTACATTAGCCCAAGGGTTAAAAATGCTGCTGTTTGAGAAGGAGTTTACTTTCTTTAACCATGCTTTATCAAGTGAAAAACAAGATGACAGTTATGCCAAAGCAGAGATAGACGAAAGCTCGGAGCAGTTGCAAGCGTTGCTTCTAATCTGTAAAGAAGTGTTTTCAAGTAAGGATGTATCACATACCGATGACTTTTTTGAATTGGGAGGAACTTCCCTTGATGCTATACGTATTGAGTCATCATTACTTAGCAACGGATGGCTGCTAAGCGCAGGAGACATTTTAATGACACCAAAGTTTTGCCATATGGCAAAGCTCATGACCACAGCAGACGAAATAGATTGGGAGGAATAGAACAACAATGAAAAGATTCCGGCTTTCCCACATGCAGGAGGTTATGCTTTTTGAAGCCGTAAATTCCTTATATTCAAAGTACGTTTCTGTACTCCGATATGAAATATCAGAAAATGTGAATGTAGAAGCATTAGCCCGCCGGGTCAATGCTCTATGTGAGCGGCATGAGATGTTGCGTACCTCCTTTGTCCGGGATGAGGAAGGCATTATTTGGCAGGAGGTTGCCGACCATGCAGAAATTTCAATAACATACGCCCAGTCATTTGATGATGAAAACATTGCCATTGAGCCATTTGGCGACGTGCTCTTTAGGCTTGTATTGTGTCCAAGTGAGTTGGTTGTTATATTTCACCACGCTATTTTAGACGGCTGGAGTGTAAATGTTATACTGCGTGAATTATTTTCAAATGAAACACCATCTCAAAAGGCCACCCCTTTCCGATACTATATTAAGTGGATAAACAGGTTAAACCAAACCGATAATTTCAACTGGTGGAAAAACTACTTAGGTCATTCTAATACATACACAAAACTGCCAAACGAATTAAATACTAATGGAAAATACGCAAGAACGGAAAGGCGCTTTAAGCTAAAACAATCAAACCAACTAAGAGCGCAAGCTGCAAACCTTCGCATTACGGCGGGGCGTATGATTGAGGCCATATGGTGTTTGCTCATAGCACGTTATAACAACGGCGAATCCATAGTGGGTTGCGTAATTTCCGGGCGCTCGGCTCCTATTCCCGGCATTATAGAAATGGTGGGCATGTGTATTAACACTATACCAATCATTACTAAGCTACCGCCTCCGCCTAGCAGCATTACATTTGCCCAGTGGGTTTTGGAGTGGAGCGGGCAAGTATCTGAAGCCCAGCGGCACGGCTTTTGTAACGTTAGCCACATCATCAATAGTCCTTTAACACACATATTAGTAATAAACCCGCCGGCAGACGGTCTTGAATATAAGTTGAAATCCACAAACGCAGAGCTTGTCACAAACTTTGACGTTATATTTTCATTAAATGATGAAATAGAAGTGGAGTTTGCATATAACTCCTATGCTTTTGATGCCAATGCCGTGTTATCCATAGAGGAACATTTTCAAACAGCACTCCAAGTTATTATAGAAAACCCACACATAACT
>CAZEYG010000352.1:0-2878 GCA_964516575.1 uncultured Defluviitaleaceae bacterium | reverse complement strand
AAATTAATTAATTTAAGGAATCATTGGAGGGAGCAAAATTTTAGCTATTGGTTTTAATCAAATGGGAAAATACAATAGAACAAACATTCTGCTGCTTATAAGAAGCAAAGGGCCTATTTCCAGAGCGAGGCTTGCGGAGCTAACCGGCCTTACCGGCGCAAGCATAACCCGAATAACTGGGGAGCTTATTGAGGCCGGCCTTATAACGGAAAAGGGCACGGGTGATTCAAAAGCAAAAGTCGGGCGAAAGCCGATTATGCTTGAATTTGTACATAATACCTGCTGTATCATTGGTATAGACATACGCCCGGATAACGTAAGCGGCATTTTATGTGATTTAAAGGGTCAGGCGATTTTGCCAGTTATGAATGTTGTGCCTAAGGATTGCAAATACGATACTATTCTTGCGGCAACAAGTTACATACTACGCTTTTTGCTGGAAAAGTCTAGTAGTTGCGGCAAGCTGCTGGGTGTCGGTGTTGCCGTTCCGGGTGTTATAGACGAGGAAACGGGTAACGTCAGATTTTCTGCTCCGTTAGGCTGGCATAACGCTCCTCTTGTTATGGATTTAAAACGGTTTTGCTCTGAGCCAATTGTCCTTGGGAACCTTGTTCAGGCTGTGGCCTTAGGCGAAAAATGGTTTGGCAACGGGCGAAACGTTCACGATTTTGTTTATATGTACGTTGATAAGGGCATTGGCGCCGGAATGATAAGCGACGAAGGTTTAATGCACGGCAACCGCTACAGTGCTGTTGAAGTTGGGCATACATCTATAGTATACGACGGTCTGCCGTGCCATTGCGGCAAGCGTGGGTGTTTGGAGGCTTATTGTAATACTGAGGCTGTTTTGAACTATTTCAGAGAATTCGGCGGCAGCGGCGGCATGGATGATTTTTACGGAAGCCTTAACCGGATGGAGGATTCGGCCATTAAAGCGGAGGATAAGGCTGTTTCATATTTAGCCTACGGCGTAGCTAATATGGTAACAATGCTTGGTATTAAAACTATTGTAATAGGCGGCTGGCCGCAAAAAGCAGGGACACATGCTTTAATGTCCCTTGAAAAGCTGATTATAGAAAATTCAATGGAAGGTATGGCGGACGATTTAAGCGTTGCATTTTCGGGCCTTGAAACCAACGAAACGCTTATCAGCGCCGCAACCCTTGCATTAGAAGAGTTTTTACAGCCACGAACACCACTAAACGGCGACGGATATTTTGGCAATTATTACAGCGGCAATTAATAATACCTGCCATACAGCCCTAAACCCCTTTCAGGGGTAATACTGGAGCCTTTGCAGACAACAACCGTATCCTATTTTTTTAAAGCGGCTATCATGTCCTCCTTAAGTTTCCATAACTCGTTAGAAAGGTCAACAGGCAAAATATGGGGATTAACAAGTCTTTTATGCTCTTCCCATAAGGTTGCCTTTTCTTTTGTACAATAATCCCGGATTTCCATAACAGACGGTGATGTGTATACGTTTTTGCCGTTTTCAAAAATTGGAACAAGAAGCTCTCTGGTTGAATATTCATTAGCCCGAAGAAGCATTTTTTTCCATGTGGCAATAGGGTCGAATATAACAATGTCTTTTGAGGTATCTATTGTTTCTTCGGCAAGAGCAATTAAATCAGCCTTAATTTTGCCTGTTTTGTTATCATACAGGCGGATTGTTTTTTTAACTCCCGGGTTGGTTATTTTTTCTATGTTATCCGAAACCTTTATAGTTGGTCTCATAATGCCGTTTTCTTCCTTTGCAGCCAGCTTGTAAACACAACCGAAAGCAGGGCAGTCCTTGCTAGTTATAAGGTTTGTGCCTACACCCCAAACGGTAATTTTAGTGCCTTGCAGCTTTAGCTCTCTTATCAAGAGTTCGTCTAAATCGTTAGAGGCGCTTATTGTTGCGTCATGAAAACCGGCTTCGTTAAGCATAACCCGAGCTTCATTGGATAAAAACGTTAGGTCG
Organism: uncultured Defluviitaleaceae bacterium; assembly: GCA_964516575.1. Classification (GTDB taxonomy): domain Bacteria; phylum Bacillota; class Clostridia; order Lachnospirales; family WRBF01; genus CAZEYG01. The sequence continues at coordinate 912 of CAZEYG010000352.1, read as the reverse complement.
CCGCTATCCAGCCTTATACCGTAACTCTTTAGAGATATACCTTTATCACGCATTTCCGTAAACACTTTTATTGCGTTTGGCACTCCTGATTTCAGCGTATTATACGTATCCACCAGTAAAGTACAGGCCGATGGAAAAATCTTAGCATATTCCCTAAAAGCGGTAAGCTCATCGTTAAAGCTCATAATCCAGCTATGGGCATGAGTACCCTTTACAGGCACATTAAACATTTTTCCGGCTAATACATTACTTGTTGCATGACAGCCACCTATCATCGCCGCTCTTGCGCCGAATATTCCGGCGTCGGGGCCTTGAGCCCGTCTTAGGCCGAACTCCAAAACAACGTCGCCCCCAGCCGCATGTACTATTCTTGCGGCTTTTGTAGCTATAAGACTTTGATGATTAATTAAATTCAAAAGGGTTGTTTCAATGAATTGTGCTTCAATAATCGGCGCTTCTACTCGGATTATAGGCTCAGTCGGGAAAATAACGGTTCCCTCCGGGACAGCGAATATTGTTCCTGAAAAATGGAAGCCCTCTATATATTCAAGAAAAGTGGATTCAAAAATGTTAAGGCTCTTTAAATAACTTATATCTTCAGGGGTAAACTTTATGTTGCTAATATAATCTATAATTTGCTCCAGGCCGCAGGCAACAGAGTAACCGCTGCCCTGAGGATTGGAACGATAAAATACGTCAAAAACAACCTTTCTTTTGTAAATGCCGGTTAGATAATAACCCTGCATCATTGTAAGCTGGTAAAGGTCAGTCATAAGAGTTATACTGGAATATTTCATAAATTCGCCTTCTTTTCATTTGATTAAGCTCATTAAAGTATAGGTTGTAAGATTCTTATTGTCAAGCCGCACAATAAAATAGCCTATTACTGCTGGAGCCAGGAATAAATTTGTA